>NZ_AKJB01000047.1:0-124368 GCF_000282555.1 Pseudomonas sp. GM102
GCGATGGCAATAGTGAAAGCGCCGCCGACTTCAGGCCGAGGCTGGCAACGGCTGAAAACTGAAGTACTGCTTCAGTGCCTCGACCAATTGCCCATATTCCGGCGGTGCCTGTTGCAGGCTGAAGCCGGCGTCGTAGTGGTGGGGGGTTGCGTCCTCGTGACACCACAGGCAGCAGGCGTTGAGGTCGATGACCTGCTGACAATGGCCATCCATGGGGATTTTCAGGCGCAGATTAAAGTCGGCGCCCACCATCATCGGCAACTGGCTGATCAACATCAGCCCGTCCTCGGACAAATTGCCCAGAAAGCCAATGGGCTTGTCGGTGACGCTGTTGAACACTTTGAGAAAATACGGCAGTTGATGCCGCTCGATCCGGCGGTCAGTGAACATGCTGATTTCGCTACGCAAGGCCCTTAAGCAGGGCCGCACTAATGCTTCGGAACGGGCCTGCTCTATTGCTTTATAGGCATAAGCCGCGCTCTCCCCGATCCTGGTGCGACAGTCCATTCCTGCGCTGTCGCTTACTACTGCCGATCACAGGTGTTACCTCGATTAGAAACAAAGCTCTAAACCGATTTATTCGACTATAGCTCACCGCCGCCGGTCAGCCAGCCTTTGAACACCCTTCAATCAGAACCGGGTCGGGCTCACGACCGCCGCGCTACGTGTCGGGTAATGCCCCAGGCTCTGCAAGGTTTCCAGGCGGGCACGGGCGCGGTAGGCGTATTCGCTTTGCGGGTACGAGGCGATGATGAACTGGTAAGTCTGGACCGCGTCGACAAACATTTTCTGCCGTTCCAGGCACTGACCGCGCATCATCGACACTTCCGGCCACACATAAGGCCGCGCACGGCTGGCGCGCTCGACCTTGGACAGCTCGAGCATCACTTGCTCGCAGTTGCCACGCTCATAGGCGCTGTAGGCATTATTCAAATGATGGTTCATCGACCAACGGGTGCAGCCCGTGACGCTGAGGGCACTGATGGCAAGGGCGGCAATGAGCACGAATCGCATGGGGGATCTCCTGTCTTGAGCTCTGTATCGACCCGTTGGCGGAAATCTTCAGGATGGTTTGCCGCAAAGTTGTCGCGTTCAATAAAGAATGCAATAACCAAGTTCTTCATGAAAAAGTAGTGCAAACGAACAATGACTACACCCAAAGACCATAGTAGCCTCTGCTTGCGCTTGAACTCAGGAGTCTTTGCATGTCCGTCCGTCGTACCAAAATCGTCGCTACCCTTGGCCCGGCCAGTAACTCGCCGGAAGTTCTCGAACAGCTGATTCTGGCTGGCCTGGACGTCGCCCGTCTGAACTTCTCCCACGGCACCCCCGACGAGCACAAGGCTCGCGCGAAGCTGGTGCGTGACCTCGCTGCCAAGCACGGCCGCTTCGTCGCCCTGCTGGGTGACCTGCAAGGCCCGAAAATTCGTATCGCCAAATTCGCCAACAAAAAGATCGAGCTGAAGATCGGTGATCAATTCACCTTCTCTACCAGCCATCCGTTGACCGAAGGCAACCAGCAAGTGGTCGGCATCGACTACCCGGACCTGGTGAAAGACTGCGGCGTGGGTGACGAGCTGCTGCTCGACGACGGCCGCGTGGTCATGCGCGTCGATACCGCCACCGCCACCGAGCTGCACTGCACCGTGACCATCGGCGGCCCGCTGTCGGACCACAAAGGCATCAACCGTCGCGGCGGCGGCCTGACGGCACCGGCCCTGACCGAGAAAGACAAGGCCGACATCAAGCTCGCAGCGGAAATGCAAGTCGACTACCTCGCGGTGTCCTTCCCGCGTGACGCCGCCGACATGGAATACGCCCGTCAATTGCGCGACGAAGCCGGCGGTACTGCCTGGCTGGTGGCGAAGATCGAACGCGCTGAAGCCGTGGCCGACGACGAAACCCTCGACGGCCTGATCAAAGCCTCCGATGCGGTGATGGTTGCCCGTGGTGACTTGGGTGTGGAAATCGGCGACGCCGAGCTGGTGGGCATTCAGAAGAAAATCATTCTGCACGCACGCCGCCACAACAAAGCGGTTATCGTCGCGACCCAGATGATGGAGTCGATGATCCAGAACCCGATGCCAACCCGCGCCGAAGTGTCCGACGTAGCCAACGCCGTGCTCGACTACACCGACGCCGTGATGCTCTCGGCCGAAAGTGCTGCAGGTTTGTACCCGCTGGAAGCCGTACAGGCCATGGCGCGCATCTGCATCGGCGCTGAAAAGCACCCGACCGGCAAGACCTCCAGCCACCGCATCGGCAAGGAATTCACCCGTTGCGACGAGAGTATTGCGCTGGCGACCATGTACACCGCCAACCACTTCCCGGGCGTCAAGGCGATCATCGCCCTGACCGAAAGTGGCTACACCCCGCTGATCATGTCGCGCATCCGCTCCTCGGTGCCGATCTATGCCTACTCGCCACACCGCGAAACCCAGGCGCGTGCGGCAATGTTCCGTGGCGTGTACACCATCCCGTTCGATCCAGCTTCGCTGGAGCCGCATGAAGTCAGCCAGAAGGCGATCGACGAGCTGGTCAAGCGTGGCGTCGTGGAAAAAGGCGACTGGGTCATCCTGACCAAGGGCGACAGCTACCACACCACCGGCGGCACCAACGGGATGAAAATCCTGCACGTTGGCGACCCGATGGTCTGAGTGATCGCTCGCTGAAAAACAAAAGCCCCGGTATGTGAGTACCGGGGCTTTTCGTTGTCTGCTAACACTCATTGCATGGGCCCACAACTGTCAGACCTGACAGTTGTGCTCATTCCCATGGACGACTCTAATCAAACCTCGTCCGGTCATTAATCTTCAGACTTATATGTTTTCGCCTATCGAGCAATGAGCTGACGACTTCGCAGTATCTTCTCATTTAGACGAGTTCTGAAAAATGACTACTCAAGAAAATCTCCTCGCAGGAACGCTTGACCTCACCTTTAACGAGATTGGCATGTTGACCATCGACTATGGAGATCCTGAAATGGGAAGCATCTATATTCGACAGATTAAAGCCGAGGAAATGGGACCGAATCCAGGAATCTATTTTGCCGGGCCCGCCCACCACTTTTTAAACGGCGACTCTATTACTGTGGGCCGACTGCACTTCGACGGCACGCCCGACACATCCTTTGGACCAACAGAAAACGGTTTGGTCCAACTCCAATTTCCGAAGGGCATCGCAGCAAGTGTCACATCTTTTGCGATTCAGTCTGATGGCAACATAATCATTGAAGCGATTGGCACAGGGCAGCCCATGTCCTGTTTCGCTCGGTTCAAACCCAATGGGTCACTCGATTCAGATTTCGGCCAGGATGGCTTTGCAATCATACCGCTACAGGGTAATGGCAAAACCCTGCCGCTTCCAGAGGGTTCGGACACCGCCCCCCGCCACAGCGCCGGCGGCCTGATGGGTCTGGAGTTATTGCCAGATGGAAAAATACTGGCGTGCCACTATCACGGTGTAATCCTGCGTCTGACCCCAGACGGCGCACTGGACAAGAGTTTCAACAAAACAGGATTCCTCAAGGTCGTTCACCCTGGCTACGCCGCAGATGCAGGGTTGCTCAATGGAATTCTGAGGCGTGACGATGGAAAGTATGTGGCAGCAGGCACTCTTGAGGGCAATCAATACGACGCGATGTTTGTGTGCTGTGACACTGCAGGGGAACTCGACAAGTCATTTGGCTCAAATGGAAACGGTTTTGTCGTAATCAAAGGAACTCCGGAGCCCCGGGGGCTAGGCATCGAGCGTCTGGCCAGACAACCCAATGGGCGAATACTCGGTATCGGTGCCGATTATGCGTATCCATATGAATCAGGGCTATTGATCAGCCGCGAACCCGATGGCAAGCCCAACATCCAGTTCAACCGGGGCGAACCTGTTTACACGCGTCTGGCTGACGAAAAGATGCGAACCCTTTGGATGGGGGCGGCCTCTCAAAAAGATGGCAAGACGGTGGTCGCGGGCGGGCTGGGTAGCTTCCGTTTTAACGACTATGTGATTGTCGTTGCGCGTTTCAACGCCGACGGGAAAGAAATGGACAAAACCTTTGGTAATGGGCAAGGCTGGGTGAAAACACGTTTGCCAACGGAAGGAGGCTATGCAACCAACATGACCTTACAGGACGACGGAAAAATCCTAGTATGCGCTGTACCAACCACTATAAGCGGCTTCGAACATAGAAACCCGACGATCTTGCGCTATTTGTCCTAGTGTGTGGCAATGCCCGCAGACGCACCATTGAGTCTGCAGCAACTAAAAAACAAAAGCCCCGCCCCCCCCAAGAGGCGGGGCTTTTGGGTTTCTGAGGAGCTAGGCTTGCCCGCGAAGAGGCCCGCCCGGCCACCGCGGATTTAATGCCTGTTGATACAGGGATTGCGGGCGCCCAAAATCGGCGCTCAACACAAAACCTGTAGGAGCGAGGCTTGCCCGCGAAGAGGCCGGTCGGGGCAGCGAAGATTCAATGCCGTTTGATAAACCCGGTCAACGCCGCCATCGCTTCCGGCGAACGCAGCCGCTGGGTGAACAATGCACCCTCTTCTTCTATTACCTTGCGCAACTGCTCCCGATCCGGCGCTTTCATCAATTGCTTGCTGATGCGCACCGCCTCTGGTGGCAGCGATTCAAACCGCAACGCCATCTCCCGTGCCTTGGCCAACACCGCTTCGCCACTGCCCAAGGCTTCAGTCGCTATCCCCCACGCTGCCGCCTGTTCACCACTGAAACCCTCGCCGAGCAACAACAACTGCGCGGCTTTGGCATGGCCGAGCAAGCGCGGCAAGATCAGGCTGGAGCCGAACTCCGGGCACAACCCGAGGTTGACGAACGGCATGCGTAACCGGGCGTCGGAGCTGACGTAAACCAGGTCGCAATGCAGCAGCATCGTCGTGCCGATCCCCACTGCCGCACCGGCCACGGCGGCGATCACCGGTTTACGACACTCCAGCAAATTGAGCATGAAGTGGAACACCGGGCTGTCGAGGTTGCCCGGGGGTTGCTGAAGGAAATCAAGGATGTCGTTGCCGGCGGTGAAACACTCAGCGCCACCGGTGATCAGCACCGCATTGATTTCGGGGTCGGTATCGGCTTGCTTCAAGGCTTCGGCCAGGTGGCTGTACATGGCGCGAGTCAGGGCGTTTTTCTTCTCGGGGCGATTGATGCGCAGGGTCAGCAGGCCGCGCTCGCGTTCAAATCGGATGGTATCGGGCATGGTGAGTCCTGATCTGAGAGGATCAACTGTGGCGAGCTTGCTCGCCACAGAAATCAGCGCTCAACCACGGGGTAAAAAGACATCCGCCAGCAGTTGATTGCGCGGCAAACCGGCCAGGTACAGGCGCCGGGCAAAGGCGTCGACACTGTCGGGGGCCCCGCAGACTAAGGCCAGGGTTTGCCGCGAAACAAGGCGCAGTTGTGCCAAAGCCGCGGGCAACTCGGCCGCCGTCCACAGCTCGACGCTCAGGTTCGGACGGCTGGCGGCCATGGCTTGCAGGGGTTTGGCCAGATAATGCTCACCCGCATCATGGGCCAGGTGAATGACGCGGATGGGGCCCTGGTGATCCTGACGCAATGCTTCGCGCAAGATACCGAACAACGGCCCCAGACCGGTGCCGGCCGCCAATAGCCACAGAGGTCGGGTGTGCCAGTCCGGGTCGTAATGCAACGCCCCGCCGCGCAACTCGCCAAGGCGAATCGGATCGCCGATTTTCAAGCGACGCGCCGCATCACTGAATGCCCCCGGTTGGCGGCAATCGAGGTGGAACTCCAGAAATCGGTCTTCTTGCGGCAGACTGGCCAGGGAATACGGCCGCGCCACCTGACCTGCCCACAACACCAGATGCTGCCCCGCCTGATAGCGCAACGGTCGCTCACTCGTCAGGCGTAAACGCAAAACGCTGGGGCTCAGCCAATCGCTGGCGGCCACTTGAGCGCCAAGCCCATCACGCAGCGGGTCAAAGGTTTCGACTTGCAGATCGTCGATCACCTGACACTGACAGGCCAGCCGCCAACCCTGCTGACGCTGCTCATGGCTCAAGGCATCGGGACGATTGTCGCTGGGCAAGCCTTCGACACACTTGACCAGGCACGCATGGCAACTGCCGGCGCGGCAGCTATAGGGCACCGATACGCCATTCTGATTCAAGGCATCGAGCAGGTTGCTTCCCGCCGCCACCGCCCATTGGCGTTCGCCGACCCGTAACTCAGGCATCAACATTCTCCCAAGCCGCCGCGCAACGGTTACGGCCGTCACGCTTGGCGCGATACAGCGCCTGATCGGCGCGGTGCAAGGCGTCATCCAGATCGTCGCCAAGCGCCAACAAGGTCATGCCCGCCGACAGGCTGAGGTGGCGCACATCCAGGCCGATCAACTCGACATCCATGAAGGCAATGCGCAACCGCTCGCAACATGCCGTCAGGCGCTCGGCATCGCAATCGGGCAACAGCACCACGAACTCTTCGCCGCCATAGCGGGCCAGAACATCGCCATCGCGCAGGCAGGCAGTGGCCACCCCGGCGAACGCTTGCAACACCTGATCGCCGGCGGCATGGCCGTGAACATCGTTGATGCGCTTGAAGTGGTCGAGGTCGATCAACGCCAGGCCATGCACCACATCGGCTTCCATGGCGTTCAACTCGCGGGAGGCCAGGCGCAGGAAATGTCGGCGGTTGAACAGCCCGGTGAGTTCGTCGGTCGCCACCAGACCTTCGAGCTGACGCATCATTCCGCGCAGGGTGTCTTGATGCGCCTGCAAGGCGAACCGCCGCTGACGCATACGCTGGCGCGACATCTGGACGTAACGGGCGTAAAGCACCAGCCACACGAGCACCACAAACAGCACGCACACCTGCAACAGGGCCAGCGTCGGGTCGGGCAGCTGAAAGTGGTAGCCCTCCCACAACGTGATGGCGCTGAAACTGAAAAACACCAGCAACGCGCACCGCACGAAAGCCGTGCGCGAAAGATGAAACAGCCCGAACAACAGAATCAGCGGGTAAAACACCAGAAACGCGCCGCGAGCCTCGTCCAGATGAGCAATCAGCCAGGTTTGCCAACCCAGCCCCAGCAGTATTTGCACTTCGGTCAGGCTCGGGTCGGAAAAGCGCAGGTTACGGCCGCTGGAGAACACCGCGAACAACGCCGCCTGGCTGAGCACCACCAACGCGCTGCCGATCGCCATGCCGGTGACGGACTCTTGGTAGTGACCGGTGAAAAACGCCAGCCACAGCAGCAGCAAAGCCAGGGCGTAGGTGCCAGCTGCGAGGGCAAAGCGTTTGAGCAAAAGCCGCTGGATGGCGTTATGGGTCAATCGTTGATTCACCGTGGGAAAGGGGGCTGTCGGAGTGTTCTACTCTACAGGCCGGATGCCACTTTAGTGGCGAGTCTGATAAATGACCATTCAATTTTCGGGGCAGAAAACTGGCGTCAAAGCCATGACCCGATCTCGGGATAATCCTGTGGCGAGGGAGCTTGCTCCCGCTGGGCTGCGAAGCAGTCGTAATAGATTCATCCAAGTTCAACTGAAAGAAGGCAGAGGGCCGCTTCGCAGCCCAGCGGGAGCAAGCTCCCTCGCCACAAAAGCCCTTCGCCCATATTCATAGGTGGGCGGGGTAATCCTGTGGCAAGCCTCCACAGGCAATTCCCTCATCACAACGGCCCAGCCCCCCAATATTCATCTGTGGGCGGTATGCGACCAACGTTTGACTGTCAACGGATGTGCCCGCCATCGAGGCGCGGTATACTGCCGCGCCTTTTTAGCGTCGCGCCAGCATGCCCGGCGTGCCTTGAAAGGTGCTTGCAACCGACCGATGCACCCAAGCTGCAAGCACCTTATTGAATGTTCCCGTCTTTTAGAGGAGCGCGACTCATGACCGTGATCAAGCAAGACGACCTGATTCAGAGCGTTGCCGACGCCCTGCAATTCATTTCCTATTACCACCCCGTTGACTTCATCCAGGCGATGCACGAGGCCTATCTGCGTGAAGAATCGCCGGCAGCCCGCGATTCCATGGCGCAGATCCTGATCAACTCGCGCATGTGCGCTACCGGCCACCGCCCGATCTGCCAGGACACCGGTATCGTTACCGTGTTCGTGCGCGTGGGCATGGACGTGCGTTGGGATGGCGCCACCATGGGCCTGGACGACATGATCAACGAAGGCGTACGCCGGGCTTACAACCTGCCGGAAAACGTCCTGCGTGCCTCGATCCTCGCCGACCCGGCGGGCGCTCGCAAAAACACCAAGGACAACACCCCTGCGGTTATCCACTACTCCATCGTTCCGGGTAACACCGTGGAAGTGGACGTGGCGGCCAAGGGCGGCGGCTCCGAGAACAAGTCGAAAATGGCCATGCTCAACCCGTCCGACTCGATCGTCGACTGGGTACTGAAGACCGTTCCGACCATGGGCGCCGGCTGGTGCCCACCGGGCATGCTTGGCATTGGCATCGGCGGCACCGCCGAGAAAGCCGCCGTCATGGCCAAGGAAGTGTTGATGGAATCCATCGACATTCACGAACTGAAGAAGCGCGGCCCGTCCAACCGTATCGAAGAGATGCGTCTGGAGCTGTTCGAGAAGGTCAACCAACTGGGCATCGGCGCCCAGGGCCTGGGCGGTCTGACCACCGTGCTCGACGTGAAGATCATGGATTACCCGACCCACGCTGCGTCCCTGCCGGTGTGCATGATCCCGAACTGCGCCGCCACCCGTCACGCACACTTCGTGCTCGACGGTTCCGGCCCAGCCTCGCTGGAAGCGCCACCGCTGGACGCCTACCCGGAAATCGTCTGGGAAGCCGGCCCATCGGCCCGTCGCGTCAACCTCGATACCCTGACGCCGGAAGAAGTGCAGAGCTGGAAGCCGGGCGAAACCGTCCTGCTCAACGGCAAAATGCTCACCGGTCGCGACGCGGCGCACAAGCGCATGGTCGAGATGCTGAACAAGGGTGAAACCCTGCCGGTGGACCTGAAAGGTCGTTTCATCTACTACGTTGGCCCGGTTGATCCGGTACGCGAAGAAGTAGTTGGCCCTGCCGGCCCGACCACCGCGACGCGGATGGACAAGTTCACCCGTCAGATCCTCGAGCAAACCGGCCTGTTGGGCATGATCGGTAAATCCGAGCGCGGCCCTACCGCGATCGAAGCGATCAAGGACCACAAAGCCGTTTACCTGATGGCTGTCGGCGGTGCGGCTTACCTGGTGGCGCAAGCCATCAAGAAATCCCGCGTGGTGGCTTTCGCCGAACTGGGCATGGAAGCGATCTACGAGTTCGACGTCAAAGACATGCCTGTGACTGTTGCGGTCGACAGCAAGGGCGAGTCGGTACACATCACCGGTCCTGCGATCTGGCAGCAAAAGATCAGTGAAAGCCTGGCGGTGGAAGTGCAGTAAGCGCTTCCCTCACTGCTGAAAAGGCCGGGCCGTCTCCCCAGACGACCCGGCCTTTTTTTGGATATCGATTTAGCCCTTTGATCTAAGCAGAGGTGACTAACGAATTGGCGTATACCCAGACCATGTTGCGCTCTCGATCGAGTAAATTTACTACCGTCTGAACACGTCATGCCGGGACGAAGGATGCGCGGCCTCATGGTATGGTGCCAGCCCATCCTTCAACCTGTTTCCTACAGCATGCTGCCGACTTCCCGTACCTTGCGTCTGTCGTTGTACACCCTGCTGATCATCGCCGGTGCAGCGCTCGCCGCTACCCTCGCCATCCGCCACGCCGAACGCCAGGCCCTGGTCGAAGACGCCGCGCGTGCCAATCAGCAACTGGCGCTGTACGCCAACTCGCTGCACACCCTGATCGACCGCTACCGCGCCCTGCCCGCCGTATTGGCGTTGGACCCGGAACTGCGCGCCGCGCTAAACGGTGAAGTGAGCCCTGAACAGCAGCTTGCGTTGAATCGCAAACTGGAAAAAATCAACGGCGCCGCGCAGTCCTCGACCCTGGAACTGCTCGACCGCACCGGCCTGGCCGTGGCCGCCAGCAACTGGCGCCTGCCCAGCAGCTACGTCGGCCACAACTATGGCTTTCGCCCTTACTTCAGCCAGACCCGAACGCAAGGCACCGGACGCTTTTATGCGGTGGGTGTGACCAGCGGCATTCCCGGCTACTTCCTGTCCAGCGCGGTGATCAGCGACAGTGGCGAGTTCCTCGGCGCCATGGTGGTCAAACTCGAATTCCCGGAACTGGAGCGCGAATGGCGTCAGGGCAGCGACACATTGCTGGTCAGCGACGCGCGCGGGATCATCTTTATCGCCAACCAGCCGGGCTGGCGTTATCGCCAATTGAAACCGCTGAGCGACAGCGACCGCGCCGAGCTCAAAGCCACCCGCCAATACGACAAACAACCGCTGACTCCGCTTGAATATCATTCGGTGCAGCGCTTCGACGACAACAGCGACCTGACCCGAGTCGAAGGCCCCGACGGGACGGCGGATTACCTCTGGGAATCGCTGCCACTGGCCGCTGAAGACTGGACCTTGCACCTGCTGCGTCGCCCGCAAGTCGCGTTCGAAGACCGCCGCAACGCCGGGCTCGCCGCCGCTGGCGCCTGGCTGACGCTGGTGTTTCTGTTGCTGTTCCTCAACCAGCGTTGGCGCCTGGCCAAACTGCGTCAGCGCAGCCGTGAAGAACTCGAACAACTGGTGGAAGAACGCACCCGGGATTTGCGCACAGCCCAAGACGGCTTGGTGCAATCGGCCAAACTCGCCGCCCTCGGTCAGATGTCGGCGGCGCTGGCCCATGAAATCAACCAACCGCTGACCGCCCAGCGCATGCAATTGGCGACCTTGCGCCTGCTGCTCGATCATGGCCGGGTCGAAGACGCTTACAAGGCGCTCAAACCGGTGGACGACATGCTCACGCGCATGGCCGCCCTCACCGGCCACCTGAAAACCTTCGCCCGCAAAAGCCCCAGCGGCCTGCGCGAACGGCTGGACCTGGCGACGGTGGTCGATCAATCCTTGCAGTTGCTGGATACGCGCTTGCGGGACGAAAACGTCAGTCTCGTGCTGCACCTGACGCGCCCGGCCTGGGTGCGTGGCGATGCAATTCGCCTGGAACAGGTGCTGATCAACCTGCTGCGCAATGCCCTGGATGCGATGCACGAAAAACCCTGCAAACGTCTGGAAATCCGCCTCGAAGCCGATGAACAATTGTGGCGCCTGACCGTCGCCGATAACGGTGGCGGCATTGCCGAAGAGCATCTGGCACAAGTCTTTGATCCGTTCTTCACCACCAAACCGGTGGGTGATGGCCTGGGTCTGGGCCTCGCCGTCTCCTTCGCTATTGTTCACGAAGCGGGAGGACGCCTGAGTGCCGATAATGGCGAAAACGGCGCGGTGTTTACCCTGACGTTGCCCATTGATCTGGAGGTGCCTGGCTGATGCTCAATTCGGTGATGGTGGTCGATGACGAAAGCAGCATCCGCAGCGCTGTCGAACAGTGGCTGAGCCTGTCAGGGTTCGAAGTGCAGCTGTTCAGTCGCGCCGATGAGTGCCTGGCGCAGTTGCCGAAGCATTTCCCCGGGGTGATTCTCAGCGATGTGCGCATGCCCGGAATGACAGGTCTGGAGCTGCTGGCTGAAGTCCAGCGCCGCGATGCCGATTTGCCGGTGATCCTGCTGACCGGTCACGGCGATGTGCCGATGGCCGTCGAAGCCATGCGCGATGGCGCCTACGATTTCCTTGAGAAACCCTTCAGCCCGGAAACCCTGCTGAGCAGCCTGCGCCGGGCGCTGGACAAGCGTCGACTGGTGCTGGAAAACCGAGCGCTGCATGAGCAGGCGGACAATCGCGCCAAACTCGATGCGACGCTGCTCGGCGTGTCCCGTGGCTTGCAGACGTTGCGTCGGCAGGTGCTGGACTTGGCGACGTTGCCGGTCAATGTGCTGATCCGTGGCGAAACCGGCAGCGGCAAGGAATTGGTTGCCCGTTGCCTGCACGACTTCGGTCCCCGCGCCGACAAGCCCTTCGTGGCGCTGAACTGCGCGGCGATTCCCGAGCAGTTGTTCGAGGCCGAATTGTTCGGCCATGAGAGCGGCGCGTTCACGGGCGCCCAGGGCAAACGCATCGGCAAGCTCGAGTACGCCGACGGGGGCACGTTGTTTCTCGATGAAATCGAAAGCATGCCGCTGGCCCAGCAGGTGAAATTGCTGCGGGTGTTGCAGGAGCAGAAGCTTGAGCGATTGGGTTCCAACCAGAGCATCCACGTGGACTTGCGGATCATCGCCGCGACCAAACCCGACTTGCTGGATGAAGCCCGGGCCGGACGCTTTCGCGAAGATCTGGCCTATCGATTGAACGTCGCCGAGTTGCGTCTGCCGCCGTTGCGTGATCGGCGTGAAGACATTCCCCTGTTGTTCGAGTTCTTCGCGCAAAGTGCTGCCGAGCGGTTAGGCCGAACCTTTGCGCCCTTGAACGGGCCGCAACTGAGCCATCTGCTGAGCCACGACTGGCCGGGCAATGTGCGTGAACTGGCGAACGTCGCCGAACGACAAGTGCTGGGCCTCGGCGAACCGGAACCGGCGGGGATCGACCCCGGCCAGTCACTGGCGGCGCAGCAAGAAGCCTTCGAAGCGCATTGCCTGCGCGCAGCACTGACCCGGCATAAGGGTGATGTGAAAGCGGTGCTTGAAGAACTGCAACTGCCGCGCCGTACCTTTAATGAAAAGATGCAGCGGCATGGGTTGAGCCGGGAGATGTTCATCTGACACAAAACGCCCCGAAGCCCCCGGACACCCCGGACCTGTAGAAGCGAGGCTTGCCCGCGAAGCTTTTAGCGATCTTGATGGCCTCTTCGCGGGCAAGCCTCGCTCCTACAGGGGGCCGGTTCGTGCGCGAAAATCCGCTCGTTACTTTGTGCGCAATAAGCGGATTTCCGCTCAACAAAACCTGCTACCCCCTCTAAACCGGCCCTCATCCTCTTGGCACAGCTCCTGCTATAGCTCCAGCAGGCTGCGTTTACACGCGCTCCACAAAAACAATTAAACGAGGATCCTTCAATGGATAACTCCAACACCCTGCCCCTTGGGTCGGCTGCCCTGCCGGTCAAAGAAAGAACCACCGCCAGCCGGATCAAATCGATCTTCAGCGGTTCTGTCGGCAACATGGTCGAGTGGTACGACTGGTACGTCTACGCCGCCTTCTCCTTGTACTTCGCCAAAGCCTTCTTCCCCAAAGGCGACACCACCGCACAACTGCTCAACACCGCCGCGATCTTCGCCGTGGGCTTCCTGATGCGCCCTATCGGTGGCTGGCTGATGGGTCTCTACGCCGACAAGGCCGGTCGCAAGAAAGCACTGATGGCTTCGGTGTATCTGATGTGTTTCGGCTCGCTGCTGATTGCCCTGAGCCCTGGATATGAAACCATCGGCATTGGCGCACCGATCCTGCTGATTTTCGCCCGCCTGCTGCAGGGCCTGTCGGTCGGTGGCGAGTACGGCACCTCGGCGACGTACCTCAGCGAGATGGCCACCAAGGACCGTCGCGGCTTCTACTCCAGCTTCCAGTACGTGACGTTGATCTCCGGCCAGCTCATCGCTTTGGGTGTGCTGATCGTGCTGCAAAACGTCCTGACCACCGAAGAGCTGTACGCCTGGGGCTGGCGCATTCCGTTCGCCATCGGCGCGCTGTGTGCCGTGGTCGCGCTCTACCTGCGTCGTGGCATGGAAGAAACCGAGTCGTTCACCAAGAAGGAAAAGGCCAAGGAAAGCGCCATGCGCACCTTGCTGCGTCATCCCAAGGAACTGATGACCGTGGTCGGCCTGACCATGGGCGGTACGCTGGCGTTCTACACCTACACCACGTACATGCAGAAATACCTGGTGAACACCGTCGGCATGAGCATTTCCGACTCCACCACGATTTCTGCGGCCACGCTGTTCCTGTTCATGTGCCTGCAACCGATCATCGGCGGGCTGTCGGATAAAGTCGGTCGTCGTCCGATCCTGATTGCCTTCGGTATTCTGGGGACGCTGTTCACCGTACCGATCCTGACCACCCTGCACACTATCCAGAGCTGGTGGGGCGCGTTCTTCCTGATCATGGCGGCGCTGATCATCGTCAGCGGCTACACCTCGATCAACGCGGTGGTCAAAGCTGAGCTGTTCCCGACCGAGATCCGTGCGCTGGGCGTCGGCCTGCCGTACGCACTGACCGTGTCGATCTTCGGCGGTACTGCTGAATACATCGCGCTGTGGTTCAAGAGCATCGGCATGGAAACCGGTTACTACTGGTATGTCACGGCGTGCATCGCGGTGTCGTTGCTGGTGTACATCACCATGAAAGACACCCGCAAACATTCGCGGATCGAGACGGACTGAGTCCGCCCGCGCAATAAAAACAGGGGCAGACCTTAACGGGTCTGCCCCTTTTTATTTGCCTCAACCCAAACCCTGTGGGAGCGGGCTTGCCCGCGATGAGGCCGTAACATTCAACATCTGTGTGACTGTTAAACCGCTATCGCGGGCAAGCCCGCTCCCACAGTGATCGAGGATGGACTGGAAATATGCCGCTGGCCCTTGCACCATGATCGCCTCCCGAACGTCCCCAGGAATTCACTGTATGCCCGACGACATCCACTTCTACGAACCCGCCAACGGCCACGGCCTGCCGCATGATCCGTTCAACGCCATCGTCGGCCCGCGTCCTATCGGATGGATTTCTTCCCACGACGCCAACGGTCGCCTGAACCTGGCGCCCTACAGCTTTTTCAATGCCTTCAACTACATTCCGCCGATCATTGGTTTTTCCAGCGTCGGGCGCAAAGACAGCCTGAACAATATCGAGCAGACCGGCGAATTCGCCTGGAACCTGGCGACCCGCCCACTGGCCGAGCAGATGAACCAGAGCTGCGCCATGGTCGGGCCTGAGGTCAACGAGTTCGAATTGTCCGGGCTGACCACCGTTGCGTCGAAAATCATTCAGGTGCCACGGGTCGCCGAAAGCCCGGTGTCCTTCGAGTGCAAGGTCACGCAGATCATTCAGTTGCAGCGCGCCAACAAGGAAGTGGTGCCGAGCTGGCTGATTCTCGGTGAAGTGGTTGCCGTGCACATCGCCAAATGGCTGTTGAAGGATGGGGTGTACGACACCGCCGCGGCAGAACCGATTCTGCGCGGCGGCGGGCCGGCGGATTATTTTCAGCTGGGGCCAGAGGCATTGTTCAAGATGTTCCGCCCGGGGGCGGTCAAGTGATTACCAGAGCAGGTCGGCGTCTTCTTTAACGTCTTTGAGGCGGGTCAGCTCTTTGGCTGCGGCCTCGTCGGCTTCATGAGCGGTCTTGAAGGTCTGGCCTTCCAGCACTTTGTGAAAAGTCGGGGCACCGGAACCGCCGAGGGCTTTGACGGCAATCGCGGCGTGGTAACCGCCCTCGCACGGTACTACTGCTGAAACGGCTTCGAAGTGTTCAAAGGCTTTGCGTGCCATGTCGCGGATCCTGGCTAATGGAGAATTGCGCCATTAAACCCTCAACCGACAAGTTTGTGTACCGCTGCCTGGGACTGGCCAAGGGCCTGGGCCGCCGAGACATCCTTGAAGGTATGGAAATCCAGGCTATTGACCACCAGTTCCTGCACCAGCTCGGCAAAAATCTGCATCGCCGGGCTGCCGAAGTAAGCGGTCATGGCCTGTTGGTTGTCCCAGAAACCGGACACCAGCCACAGCTCGGGATCGCATTGCGAGTGCTGCAGGGCAAAGCTCAGGCAACCCGGCGCGTTGCGCGACGGCTCGATCAGGGCGCTCAGGCGTGCACCGAGTTCTGCCGAGCGCCCGGCGCGGGCGCGGACGAAGGCCATATGACTGACGGGGATTTGCGTAGACATGTTCAACCCTCCCAGGTCATCCAGTGGCAGCCGGGGACGGGCTGCGACAGGATCCAAGATTAGGCGGCGTGTCGCAGCTGTCGTTAGTCGATTCCTGCCGGCTTGTTGCACAATCCTGCGCGGTTGAAAAAAACGTCTGTAACAACATGTAAACCGCTATCACATCGCTGCAATACGACTTTCAAGCAAGTTTTCCCGGCGCTGCCCTGCCATAGCAGCATCGCGTATTCGCTCCGTGCAGAATCAGGCAAGCTTTTGGCAGGATGTGTCTACCGCTGTCCCTTGCACAAATTTAAGCTCAGCCCATTACCAACGCGTCACCGAGGATGCCCAGCATGTCGTCGCTCGATCATTTTCAAGCCCCGCTGGATGCCGACATGGAAAAACAGCGCGCGGAACTGGCCGCCCTCATCCGTCGTAACACGATGGAGGATGGCACTTATGCCACCGCCGTCGGTTCGCTGTTCATGTCGCGCCACAGTCAAAACCATGACTTCGCCCCAGTGCTGGCGCAACCGGCCCTGTGCATCATGGCCCAGGGGCGCAAGGAAGTGCGGCTGGCGGATGAATACTTCAATTACGACCCGCTGAATTACCTGGTGGTCTCGGTCTCGATGCCGTTGAGCGGGCGGGTGGTGAATGTCTCGCCCGAGGAACCGATCCTCGCCGTGCGGCTGGACATTGATCCCGCAGAAATCACCGCGCTGATTGCCGACGCCGGCCCCATCGGCGTCCCCACACGGCCCACCGGCCGCGGCCTCTATGTGGAGCAGATCGACACGGCAATGCTCGATGCCGTGCTGCGTCTGGCACGTTTGCTGGACACACCCAAAGACATCGCCATGCTGGCGCCGCTGATTCGTCGGGAGATTCTGTATCGGCTGTTGCGCAGCCAGCAGGGGCATCGGCTGTACGAGATTGCCATCGCCAACAGCCAGAGCCATCGCATCAGCCAGGCGATCAAATGGCTCAACGGCAATTATGAGCAACCGCTGCGCATTGATGATCTGGCGCGGGAAGTGAACCTGAGCGTGTCGACATTGCATCACCGGTTCAAGGCGATGACGGCGATGAGTCCGCTGCAATATCAGAAGCAGTTGCGCCTGCAGGAGGCGCGGCGGTTAATGCTGGCCGAAGGGCTGGAAGCTTCGGCGGCGGGTTATCGGGTGGGGTATGAAAGCCCTTCGCAATTCAGCCGGGAGTACAGCCGATTGTTTGGCGCGCCGCCGCTCCGGGATTTGGCGCGGCTGCGGTTGAGTGTATAACAGGATTAACACACAACCCGTAGGAGCGAGGCTTGCCCGCGAAGGTGATTTCATATTCAACATTAGTGTTGGCCAATAAGACGCCTTCGCGGGCAAGCCTAGCTCCTACAGGTACAGTGGTGTTTTTTTAGGCGCTCAACACTCGGCACGCCTCAGCCGGCAATGTCACCGACACCGGATTGCCAATGCTCAACCCAACCCCCTGACACGGCGTGCTCAACGCGGTAAACGACACCCCGGAACACTCGACAGTCGTTTCAATCGTCGCGCCAATATCGCGCACAAACGTCACCTTCCCGAGCAAGCGATTGCCCGCCGTGGCTTGGGGTTGCGACAGTTGCAGATCCTCAGGGCGAATCAGCATCTTCACCTTCTCCCCCACCACAATGCTGCTGCAGATCGGCACTTCCAAGGCATCGCCACCGGGTAGCCCGACCTTGCCATTGCCCAGCGCAGTGGCCGGGAAAATGTTCCCCGAACCAATAAAGTCCGCGACGAATTCATTGGCCGGATGCCGGTAGATTTCAATCGGCGAGCCCACCTGCTGCACCCGATGTTCCCCCAGCACCACCACGATATCGGCCATGGTCATGGCTTCGCGCTGGTCGTGGGTGACCATGATGGTGGTGATGTTCAAACGTTGTTGCAGCTGACGGATTTCCACCTGCATCGACTCGCGCAGCTTGGCGTCCAGCGCCGACAGCGGTTCATCGAGCAGGAGGATTTTCGGCCGCGAGGCAATCGCCCGGGCAATCGCCACGCGCTGACGTTGTCCGCCAGAGAGTTTCGCCACCGGGCGATCAATCATTTCCTGCAGCTGGATCAGCTCCAGCAACTCCACCACCCGCGCCTGTTGATCAGCCTTGCTGACCCCGCGCAATTTCAGCGGATAAGCGATGTTCTCCCCCACCGTCATGTGCGGAAACAGCGCCAGCGATTGAAACACCATGCCGAAATTACGCTGATGCGCCGGCGTATGGCCGATGTCTTCACCGTCCAGGCGAATCTCGCCACCAGTCAGGGTTTCCAGCCCGGCGATCATCCGTAGCAAGGTGGTTTTACCGCAGCCCGAAGGGCCGAGGAAACACACCAGTTTGCCCTCGGGCAAATGCAGGTTCACATCCTTTACCGCGCAGGCCGAGCCGTAATGTTTCTCGACGTTTTCCAGAATCAGACCAGTCATGTGAATCACCTCAAGAATCAGAACGATACGCCGCCTTCGCCAACCAACTTTTCCAGCGCCCAAATGAGCACGAAGTCGATCAGCACGATCAGCACGGCAAACGAGAAAACGGTAGGGTCGAGCGAAGACACGGTGCGGCTGTACATCCAGATCGGCACGGTCATGACGTCGATGGTGTAGAGGAAATAGGTCACGGTGAATTCGTTGAACGAAACGATGAACGCCAGCAGCATGCCCGCCAGAATCCCCGACTTCATCAACGGCACCACCACATCGACAATCGCCCGAGTCGGTGAAGCACCGAGCATCTGCGCGGCCTCTTCGACTTCGCTGCCGATGGAGAGCATCGCCGCCGTGCAGTTTTTCACCACGAACGGCAGCGCCAGGATCACGTGGGCAATCACCAGCCGCGAGGTGGTGATCTGGAACGGCAGGCTGTCGAACACCAGCAGCAAGGCCAGGCCCAACACCACCATCGGGAACACCAGTGGCAGCGACATCAATTGCAGCGCCACGGCCTTGCCGCGAAACTCGCAACGGGTCAGGGCATAGGCTGCCGGCACCGCGATAATCGTGGCGAAAATCATGGTCAGGCAGGCCACCATCAGGCTGGTGGTCATGGCTTTGCCGAGGCTCAGCACGTCGCTGGAATCCGGCGACACGAAGGTGTTCCAGGCAGCTTTGTACCATTGCAGGCTATAGCTGCTGGGCGGGAAGTCGAGGTTCGATGCGCCGCTGAACGACATGACGATCATGGTCAAAATCGGCAGCACCGCCAGCAGCAAAATGAAGCCCGACAGGATGCCGGCGAACTTGCCGGTATCGCCTGGCAGCAGCGAATGGCGCTTCTTGATCAGGGTGCTCATTGGGAAGCCTCCAGCATGCGCCGACGACGGCCAGTGATGTATTCGGACAAGGTCATGATCGCCAGAGTGGTGACGATCAGCACCACACCGGCAGCGGACGCGGCGGGCCAGTTCATCAGCGGGGCGATCTGGTCATGCACCATCACCGCCAGCATCGGCACGCGTCGACCACCGAGCAGCAGCGGTACCACGAAGCTACTGGCGTTGTAGGCAAACACCAACGTCGCGCCAGTAATAATCCCCGGCAAACTCATCGGCAACACCACTTGGCGAAATACCTGCAAGCGACTGGCGCCAAGTGTTGCTGCGGCCTCTTCGTAAGTGCGGGCAACGCCGCGCATGGCGCTGGCAATCGGCAGCACGGCCAACGGGAACGCGGTTTGCACCAGGCCCATCAACACGCCGTTCTGGTTGTACAGCAGCATGATCGGCCGCTTGATCAGGCCCAGGCCCATCAGCGCCTGATTGAGCATGCCGCCGGGGCCGAGAATCACCAGCCAGCCGTAGCTTTGCAGCAGCAGGTTGACCAGCAAGGGCAGCAGCACCGCCGCAAGGAAGATCCGCCGCACAAACGGTGAGGTCAGCCGCGACATGGTGTAGGCCACCGGGATCGCCAGCAACACCGCAATCACCGCGCTGATCAGCGCCAGGCGCAACGTCAGCAGCAAGGATTTGAGGTAATAGGGTTCCAGCAATTGGGCGTAACTGGCCAGGCTGAAGCCGGACCACTCCGCACCTTTGGTACCGACGCTCATGCGCAGCACCAAAAGGCTGGCGGCAATCAGCACGCCGAGAAACAGCATCGACGGCGAGAGGAAAAGCCAGGCGCGCGCCGTCGGTGAGACACCCCGGTTGATGCGCACGGGTGCGGCGCTTACCGGATGGGTCAGAGGTTGGTGTTCCATAGCAAAGGGTCTCGTCAATGGAAAGCAGCTGAACGAACACAAGACTGGAAACCACGTTGAACCCTGTGGGAGCGGGCTTTGTGGCGAGGGGGCTTGCCCCCGTTCGACTGCGAAGCAGTCGTAAACCATTTCATGCGGTGCACCTGATGCACCGCGATGACAGGATTCAGGGCCGCTTCGCGCCCCAACGGGGGCAAGCCCCCTCGCCACAAAAGCTCGCTCCCACATTGGATCTGTGGTGTCCCAGAAGGCTTGCGTACGCCACTCGATCAGGAAGAAAAGATTTCCGTGTAACGACGAATCCATTGGTCATGCACGGTGGCCAGGAAGGCGTTGTCGTGCATGATCGCCTTCTCGGCAATCTGCTCCGGCGTGAGGATGTAGGGGCTCTTGCGCGCTTCGGCGGAGATGATCGCCTTGGCATTGACCGGGCCGTTGTAGATATCCTCGGCCATCTTGCCCTGCACCAGCGGGTCCAGAGAGTGGTTGATGAAGGCGTAGGCCAGGTCAATATCGCCCGGACGATTCTTCGGCATCACCGACAGCATCAGGTCGGTGTAGAAGCCTTCCTTCATGCCGAACGTGGCGCCCAGACCGTAGGCCGGATCGCGAATCTGTTTCGGGAAAAACGCCGGCGCGTACAGGCCACCCATGTCCAGCGAACCGGTGCGGAACAGCTCGGCAATCTGGTTCGGGTTTTCGCCCAGGGTCACGACGCGATCTTTCAGCTCGGCGAGTTTCTTGAAGCCTGGCTCGATGTTGTGTTCGTCACCACCGGCCAGTTTGGCGGCGATGATGATCAGGTCCATGGCCTCGGTCCAGTTCGGCGGCGGTAGGAAGATGTTCGGTGACAGCTCCGCGTCCCATAGGGCGGCATAGCTGTCCGGCGCTTCTTTGATGGTGCGGGTGCTATAGACCAGGCTGTTGCACCACAGCAGGTAACCGATACCGTGACCGTTGGCGCCAGTGCGGTATTGCTCCGGCACGTCGATCAGGTTGGGGATGCGGTTGAGATCGGGTTTTTCCAGCAGGTTGGCGGCGGCCAGACCTTCGGCGCCGACGCCGGCCAGCGTGATGATGTCGTACTGCGGACGATCACCGCCGGCCTTGAGTTTGGCGACCATTTCCGAGGTGCTGCCGGTGCGGTCAGCAATGACCTTGCAGCCGTACTTGGCTTCGAAGGTTGCCGCGATATTGCGCAGTGCTGCAAGGCCGGTGTCATCGGACCAGGTCAGCAGGCGCAGGGTCTTGCCCTGGAAACGTGTGTCGCTGGCATTGGCCTTGATGAACGGCATGCTCATGGCCGCCGCAGCCACGGACGCCACGCCCACGGTTTTGATGAATTGACGTCTGTTCAGATCGTGCTCGCCCATGAAGGACTCCCTTTGTTTTTTTAAGTATGAGGTTGGTCGCAACCGTTGCATCCGCGCGGCCAGATCGGCTTACAGTCCCCGGTTTCAAAGGACTTGGGCTGCACCGGCGGGTTCATCCTGAGGTCGTGCAAAACACCTGACTATCGATAAAAACTCATTGAAGCCATGACGCTGGCGCATGCCTCATGACGAGGCATGCGCTCACCTTTTTCGTGCTGTCAGACGGCCCGAATCACGTGTTTTATTTCCTGGAAAGCCTGCAAGCCCCACGGCCCCAGTTCGCGGCCGATGCTGCTCTGTTTGTAGCCACCCCAGGCGGTCTGCGGGAAGATCACTTGCGGCGCGTTGATCCACACAAGCCCCGCCTGCAAAGCGTTGGCGACCCGATCCGCGGCCTCGCTATCGCGAGTGACCACGCTGGCCACCAGGCCAAACAGGCTGTCGTTGGCCAGGGCAATCGCCTCGGCTTCAGTGCTGAAACTGCGTACGCAGATCACTGGGCCGAAAATCTCTTCGCACCACAGCGCACTGTCGAGGGGCACGTCGATGAAAAGGGTCGGCTGCAAAAAATAGCCGCGAGGCAGGTCTGCCGGACGATTACCGCCGCAGATCAGCTTTGCGCCCGCGCTCAAACCGCGATCGATGTGGCCCAGCACACGTTGGTATTGCGCCTGATTGACCAGTGCGCCCATTTCCACGTTCGGATCGAACGGGTCGGCCACGCGAATGGCTTCGGCGCGCGCCTTCAATCGCGCTACAAATTCTTCCGCCACCTCATCGGCAACCAGCACGCGGCTGGTGGCGGAACACATTTGCCCGGCGTTGAAGAAACCACCGCCACAGGCCACTTCCACGGCCAGTTCGATGTCGGCATCGGCGAGTACCAGCAGCGAAGATTTGCCGCCCAATTCCAGGCTCACACCCTTCACGGTTTCTGCCGCTCGCTGCATCACCTGCACGCCCACCGCGTTGCTGCCGGTGAAGGAAATCTTGGCGATGCGCGGATCAGCCGACAGCGGCGCACCAACAGCCAGGCCGGTCCCGCAGACCAGATTGAACACACCGTTTGGCAAACCGGCTTCGGCAATGATCGTCGCCAGCTCCAGCTCTGGCAGCGGCGTCACTTCCGACGGTTTAAGCACTACGCAGCAACCGGCGGCCAGGGCCGGGGCGAGTTTCCAGGCAGTGGTGACCATCGGGAAATTCCACGGCACGATCAGCCCCACCACACCGCACGGTTCGCGGCGCAAACGGGCGCTGAAATCATCGCTCGGCAACGCCACGGCGCTGTCTTGCTTCGCGTCCAGGCCTTCGGCCAGCTCGGCGTAATACTCGAAGGTGGCAATCACATCGTCGACGTCGATGGCCGCTTCGAACAGTGGTTTGCCGTTGTTGCTCGACTGCAATTTCATCAACTGCTCGCGACCGGCCTGCACGCCCGCGGCGATTCTGCGCAGGATCGCCCCGCGCTCGGCGCCGGTGGTTTTCGACCATTCCTTGAAAGCATGGGTCGCGGCTGTGACGGCCTGATCGACAGCGTGTTCGTCGCCGCCGTTAACGGTGGTCAACAGGGCTTCGGTCGCCGGGTTGATCACGCGCAAGTGTTCGTTGCCGGCGGCCCATTGGCCGTTGATGTACAGACCATCCAAAGTAGTTGGAAAACTCATTTTGACACCGCCTTCATCCACTGGGCCTGATCGATTTCAATCAGGGTCGGGCCCTGGCGATCGGTGGCAAGGCGCAATGCATCACGCAATCCGTCAACACTGCTGATCGCCTCGGCCGCACACCCCAGGGCCTTGGCCACTCCGATGAAATCGGGGGTGTAGATGTCCACGCCCACCGGTTCGATGGCGCGGTTGACCATGTATTTCTTGATCTCTTCGTAGCCCTGGTTATTCCACAGCAAGACGATCACCGGGGTGCGTGCTTCGACCGCGCTGGCCAATTCCGGCAAAGTGAATTGCAGGCCACCGTCGCCGATCAGGCACACCACCGGAGGGCGTGCGCCGCCTTCGACGCGGCCACCAAGCCAGGCACCAATCGCTGCTGGCAAGGCGTAACCGAGGGTGCCGTAACCGGTGGACGAGTTGAACCAGCGACGCGGGTGTTCCGGGTTGAAGGTCAGGTTGCCGGTGTACACCGGTTGGGTCGAATCGCCGACGAACACCGCGTTAGGCAATTCATGCAAAACAGTTTCCAGGAAGCGAGTCTGGGCCAGCGTCGGGGCGTCCCAAGATGCGGCCAACTCATCGCGCAAATGCGCGGCACGCACCTGACCCCAATCGTTGCGACGCTCGGCCAGCGACTTGTGGGACAGCGCACTCAGCAAGGCCTGAGCGGCGTTGCGCGAGTCGGCCACCAACGCGACTTTCGGCGGGTAATTACGCACGGTCTGGTCGGGGTCGATGTCCACGCGCAGCAGCACGCCAGGAATTTCGAAGCCACCGGCGAAGGTGATGTCGTAATCGGTTTCGGCCAGTTCGGTGCCGATGGCCAGCACCACGTCGGCCTCGGCGACCAGCGCGCGAGTGGCTACCAGGCTTTGGGTCGAACCGATCAGCAGCGGGTGGCGGGATTCGAGCATGCCCTTGGCATTGATGGTCAGGGCCACTGGCGCGTCCAGCAGTTCGGCCAGTTCAGTCAGCTCGGCCGCGGCATCGATGGCGCCGCCACCGGCGAGAATCAACGGGCGCTTGGCACCGGCCAGCCAGTCGGTCATGCGGCTGATCGCGCTGGGCGAAGCACCGGCGCGGTCGATGTTCACCGGCACGCTGGCGAGCAAGTCATCGGCCTCTTCGACCAGCACGTCCAACGGAATTTCGATGTGCACCGGACGTGGACGGCCAGCCTGGAACAACGCGAAGGCGCGAGCCAGGACGCCCGGCAATTCAGCCGCCGACATCAAGGTATGGGAGAACGCTGCCACGCCGCCGACCAGTGCGCTCTGGTTTGGCAGCTCATGCAGCTTGCCGCGACCGCCGCCCAATTGGCTGCGCGATTGCACGCTGGAAATCACCAGCATCGGGATCGAGTCGGCGTAAGCCTGGCCCATGGCGGTGGTGATGTTGGTCATGCCAGGGCCGGTGATGATGAAGCACACGCCCGGTTTGCCGCTGGTGCGAGCGTAACCGTCGGCCATGAAGCCGGCACCCTGTTCGTGACGCGGAGTGACGTGGTTGATGCTCGAACGGGCCAACCCGCGATACAGCTCCACGGTGTGCACCCCGGGAATGCCGAACACCTGCTCGACCCCGTAATCTTCGAGTAACTTGACCAATACTTCGCCGCACGTCGCCATGTCTTTGCCCTTTTTGTTCGTTTGAGACGCCGGGCCTGCGCAGTGTTTATGATGGGTTGGCAGGTCCAGGGATGGCCTCATTGGAACGGGCGACACGTAGCCGCAACAATGGATAAAAAGTCATACTAGCCATGTCCTCACGTCATACCTTGGATCCCAATGAAACGATTGCCTCCCCTGCCGGCGCTGCACACTTTTCTGATCACCGCGCAGTGCTGCAACTTCACCCGGGCCGCCGAACAACTGCACATCACCCAAGGCGCGGTGAGCCGGCAGATCGCCGGGCTGGAAGATCATCTGGGTTATGAGCTGTTCATTCGCCAGGCGCGAGGCTTGAGCCTGACCGCCGAAGGACGGGAGTGGCTGCCACGGGTGCAGCAGATTTTCGGCCTGATCGACGAGGCGGTGGAGCAGATCGGCGAGAAGCGCGAAACCCTGCAACTCAAGGCCCCGACGTGTGTGATGCGCTGGCTGTTGCCGCGGCTGTTGCAGTGGCAAAAAGAACGCCCGGATGTGCCGGTGGAATTGACCACCACGGTCAAACACGGCGTGGATTTTCATCGCGAGCAGTTCGATGCGGCGGTGATGTATGGCACGCCGCCGGACAACTCCCTGGCCTCCCAGCATCTGTTCGATGAACAACTGACGCCGGTGTGTTCCCGACCGATGCTTGAAGGGCCGATGGCCTTGCAGACACCGGCCGATCTGCAACAGCACTTGTTGCTGCACCCCACCCGCGATGAACGGGACTGGAACGCCTGGCTGAAGGCTGCGGATATTCGGCTGAGCAATGTCGGCAAAGGGCAGCATTTCGAAACCCTGGACCTGGCGATGTCGATGGCGTCTCAGGGAACAGGTGTAGCGATTGGCGATTGGTCGTTGATCGGCGATGACCTGAGTGCCGGACGGCTGGTCATGCCTTTTGATTTGAAGGTGAAAACCGGGCTGGCGTATTACCTGGTGTTCCCCGAGAAACCTGCGCCTTCGCCGAAATTACGCGAATTGATGGGGTGGTTGGTGGAGCAGGCTCAGAGCCGCTAAGAGATGCTCATAGATCGTTCCCACGCTCCGCGTGGGAATGCAGCCCGGGACGCTCCGCGTCCCTTCCAAAGCCGAACGCGGAGCGTCCGTTGAGGCATTCCCACGCAGAGCGTGGGAACGATCAGATGATCAATACCCGACAGTAAACCGCTGGCGGGAATGCTTCGGCGTTTGTACTTCATCAAGCAACGCAATGGCGAAGTCTGCAAAGGTAATCCAGCTGCGGCCCTGCGCACTCACCAGCAAGTCATCCTTGCCGATTCGAAACGTGCTCGTGCGCTCACCTTCGACGAACTCTGCCGACGGCGACAGGAAGGTCCAGTCCAGGTCCTGTTCCTGACGCAAGGTATTCAGGAACGCGGCACCGGCGCTGGCCTCGGCCTTGTATTCCTCCGGGAAACCTTCGCTGTCGATCACCCGAGAGCCATTCGGCAGCAACAGCGATCCGGCACCGCCGACCACCAGCAGACGCTTGACCCCGGCCTTCTTCACCGGCTCGATGACCGCGCTGGCGGGGATGGTGGAGAAGTGCGCTGCGCTAATCACCGCATCATGCCCGGCCACGGCGGCTTGCAATGCAGCAGCATCGAGCACGTCGACGTTTTTGCTCACGACACCGGCACGCGGGGCGATTTTCGAGGTGTCGCGGGCGATGGCAGTAACGCTGTGACCGCGACGCAGGGCTTCTTCCAACAGTTGGCTACCGGCACGACCGGTGGCACCGATGATTGCGATGTTGCTCATGACGTTTCTCCAGTTGGCGTGGGTGAATCTGTATAGGTGTGGCTCAGGGCTTTCTGTAGCGAGGGGGCAATTTAGACGCAGAACCTGTAGGAGCGAGGCTTGCCCGCGAAGAACGATGACGTGTAATACCTGAAAAACCACGGTGCATTCTTCGCGGGCAAGCCTCGCTCCTACAGGTTCTGCGTCGTCCCCCCTCGCATCTCAGCGGATTACCACTTCATCTCGCCCTTGGCGACTTTGGCGCTCAGCTCCAGCGAGCTTTCTTCACCCAGGGTCGGGTAGCGTTTTTTCATTGCGCCGATCAGTTCGGCAGCGTCTTTCGCCTTGGCGGTTTCTTCGTCGAAAGCCTTGATGTAATCGGCGGTGAACTGCACCGCCGGCAGAGAGCGAGCGCTCTCACCGAGGTAGTGACCTGGCACGATGGTGTTCGGCTTCAGCGCTTCGATCGCCTGCAGCGTCGTCAGCCAATCGGCATGGGATTGCGGGGTCTGGGTGTCAGCCATCCACACGTGAATGTTTTCGGCGACGACCACGCCACCGACCACAGCCTTGATCGACGGAATCCACACAAAGCTGCGATCCGGCTGCTTGCCGTCCAGGCCGATCACCTGCAATTTCTGCCCTTCCAGCATCAGGCTATCGCCCTTGAGCACCTGCGGCACGATGGTTTTGTTCGGCACGTCGGCGCCCATTTTCGGGCCCCAGAACGCCAGTTTGCCGTCGACGGTTTTTTTGATGTGATCAACAGTCGGTTGCGAGGCCAGCACTTTGGCTTTCGGGAACGCCTGGGTCACGGTATCGAGGCCGAAGTAGTAATCCGGGTCACCGTGGCTGATGTAGATGGTGGTCAGTTGCTTGCCGCTGGCGCGGATTTTTTCCACCACCTGTTCGGCCTGGGCTTTGCCGAATTGCGCGTCCACCAGAATCGCTTCCTTCTCGCCACTGACCAGTATCGAGGTCACCGGGAAGATCGCGTTGGTGCCGGGGTTGTAGACGTCCAGCGTCAAGGTGGACGCCGCCGCGGCGTGGGCCGCGAAGCCAAGCGTGGCAGTTGCCAGAAGAATGCGTTTGATTGAAGTGAAGCCGATCATCTGTTGCTCCGTAGTCCGAATGCCATGCTTGGCGATGGGACAGAGCTTAGTTGCCCGACTCGATACAAAAAATGCGATGCTTGAACATAGTTTGTTTCTGAAAGCGGGCAAATCATGGATCGTCTACAAGCAATGCGCGTGTTCGTTACGGTGGTGGACCTGGGCAGCCAATCGGCCGCCGCCGATCACCTGGACCTGTCACGGCCGGTGGTTTCACGCTATCTGGCGGAGCTGGAAGATTGGGTCGGCGCGCGCCTGATGCACCGCACCACACGCAAATTGAGCCTGACCGCCGCCGGTACGGAAATGCTGCCTCGCTGTCGGCAGATGCTCGAGTTGTCCACCGACATGCAAGCCGCCGTCAGCGAACCGGACGACGCACCGCGAGGCCTGCTGCGGATCAGCGTCAGCACCTCGTTCGGCCAGGCGCAACTGGCGGACGCCATGGCGGCTTACGTCAAACGTTACCCCGGCGTCAGCATCGATATGCAAATGCTCGACCGCACGGTGAACCTGGTGGATGAACGCATCGATCTGGCGATCCGCACCAGCAACGACCTGGACCCGAACCTGATCGCCCGACGACTGACGGTCTGCCGCTCGGTGATCTGCGCCTCCCCCGCTTACCTGAGCGAACACCCAATGCCGCAACGGGTCGAGGACCTGAGCCTGCACAACTGCCTGACCCACTCCTACTTCGGTAAAAGCCTCTGGCATTTCGAACAAGACGGCGAGCCCGTCTCCGTGCCGGTACAAGGCAACATCAGCGCCAACGAAGCCAGCACGCTGTTGCGCGCGACGATGGCCGGGGCCGGCGTGGCAATGCTGCCCAGTTACCAGGCCGGCGTGCATATCCACAGCGGCGAACTGATCCGCCTGCTGCCCCGGGCCGAGCCTCGGCAGATGAACATCTATGCGGTGTACGCCTCACGCAAACACATGCCGGCGGCGTTGCGCAGCATGCTGGATTTTTTGGTGCTCAGATTTCCGGAAGAACCGGAGTGGGATGTCGGGTTGTAAACACCTCCCCTGTGGGAGCTGGCTTGCCTGCGATGACGTCGTCACATCCAACAATGATGCTGACTGACAGTCCGCTATCGCTGGCAAGCCAGCTCCCACAGGGGACATCATCGTTCTGAATACCGGGTTACATACAAAACCGGTTTTGATGGCAACTCACCGGCGCTGACCTATGCTCAAAGCAGTACCGAAAGGTATTCGTTCAGAGGTCAACGCCATGAACATCAAAACAAAAAGATACCTCGCCATTTTCATCACTTGCGCGGCGACGCTGGCGCTGTATGGCACAGCCGCCTGGCGTGTCGAGCAGTTGCGACAACAGCCCCGTGACTTCGCGAGCTGCAACTTCGAGCGCTGCATTCCCCACAACGCGACCCTCAACGCCCTCCGGTAACGAACACCCTGTGGCGAGGGGGCTTGTCGGAATGCCGCATCACCCCGTTCGGCTGCGCAGCAGTCGCAATACTGGAGAATGCGGTGTATCTGTCAAATCGCGGTCGCTGGTTCGGGGGGCGGCTTCGCCACCCAACGGGGGCAAGCCCCCTCGCCACAGGGTTCAGGTCTCGTTATCGGCAGCGTCCTGATCGGCCTTCAAGCGGTCGCGAAAGGCCTTGGGCGAGATCCCCACGCGACGTCGGAACAGGCGTGTGAAGTTGGTCGGATCGGAAAACCCCAACACGTCGGACATTTCGTAAATGGTCATGCTGGTGTAGGTCAGCAAGCGCTTGGCCTCCAGCAATTGACGCTCATGCATGATCTGCAACGCCGGTTGCCCCGCCAGTTCACGGCACGTGCCGTTGAGGTGGGACACGGAAATCCCCAGCCGATGAGCCAGGTCCTCGACCTTGACGTGCTGGCGATAGGTTTCTTCCACCAGCTGAATAAAGCCGTTGAGGTATTCCCGAGCCCGCTGCGGACGCTGGGTGGCGGTTTGGCGCTGAATCACCTGGCGGCTGATCCACACCATAATCACGCTGACCAGCGAATGCATGAGCATTTCCCGCGCCGGTTGATGGCCGGTGTACTCGCTTTGCAGCGCTGAAAACAGGCTGTTGAGGTACTCGCTGTCCTTGCCCGCCGGGTAGCTTTCGGCCTGTGCCAGAGCGTTCACCGAATTGCCCAGCTGTGCTTGCAGGTGGGCGATCAGCGGCGCGGCCAGCGTGACGACGAAACCTTCGACGTCCTCGGAAAACCGATAACCATGCACCGATAACGGCGGCAGAATCAGGATTGCCGGCTCAGTCAATTGTGAGCGCTTACCTTCAATCTCAAGCTCTGCCTGACCTTTGAAAACGAAGAGTAACTGACACAAATCGGCGTGGCGGTGGGGTTTGATTTCCCATTGATGTTCGCGGCTGCGTTTGGAAATGGTTTCACAGTGCAGCAAGTCAGGGGTCGGCCAGTCCAGGCTTTCACCGTAGAGTTTGAACACCGGAATCGATGGCAGGTCAGGCTTGTTCATCACTTCAATCCAGGCCTCGAGGGTAACGGGGCGATAATCGCACCGATTGGCAGAATGTACAGGTATCGGCTCAGTTTTCCCCTTCAATTGACAGACTCGCAAGTGAAAAATGCAAGTACTCGATCCATAAAAATCATTCACCGGCCTTGGTCGTGTGGAGCTTGCGAGTCATAAAAACAATGAAAACACTGAAAACCCAAGTCGCGATCATCGGTGCCGGCCCCTCTGGTCTGCTACTCGGCCAATTGCTGCATAACGCCGGCATCGACACCCTGATCATCGAACGCCAGACCCCGGACTATGTGCTCGGACGCATCCGCGCCGGTGTCCTCGAACAAGGCATGGTAGAGCTGTTGCGTCAGGCCGGGGTGGGTCAGCGCATGGACGCCGAAGGGCTGGTGCATGCAGGCTTCGAACTGGCCCTCGACGGGCGCCGGGTACACATCGATCTGCAGGCGCTGACGGGCGGCAAAACCGTAACGATCTATGGCCAGACCGAAGTCACCCGCGACCTGATGGCCGCTCGTCGGGACGCCGGTGCACAGACGATCTACGAAGCCAGCAATGTCGTCCCCCACGGCATGAAAACCGCTGAACCCTTTGTCACCTTCGACAAGAACGGCGAAACGTATCGACTCGATTGTGACTACATCGCCGGTTGCGACGGTTTCCATGGCGTGGCGCGGCAGTCGATCCCTGCCGACTGCCTGAAGGTATTCGAGCGGGTTTATCCGTTCGGCTGGCTGGGGATTCTCGCTGACACGCCGCCGGTGCACGAAGAGTTGGTCTATGCGCGGCATGAACGGGGTTTTGCGCTGTGCAGTATGCGTTCGCCGACACGTACCCGTTATTACCTCCAGGTACCGGCCCAGGACAAAGTCGAGGATTGGTCTGACCAACGCTTCTGGGAGGAACTCAAATCCCGTCTGCCAGCCGCCCTCGCCGACACGCTGGTGACCGGCCCCTCGATCGAAAAAAGCATCGCGCCGCTGCGCAGTTTCGTGGTCGAACCGATGCAGTACGGGCGGATGTTCCTGGTCGGTGACGCCGCCCACATCGTCCCGCCCACCGGTGCCAAGGGCCTGAACCTGGCGGCCAGCGACGTCAGTACGTTGTTTAATATTCTGCTGAAGGTTTACCGCGAAGGGCGTGTGGATTTGCTGGAGAAGTATTCCGAGGTTTGCTTGCGGCGGGTGTGGAAAGCCGAGCGGTTTTCCTGGTGGATGACCTCGATGTTGCATCGCTTCGACGAGCACGACGCGTTCAGCCAGCGCATCAGCGAATCGGAGCTGGCCTATTTCGTGGACTCCGAGGCGGGCCGAAAAACCATCGCCGAAAATTACGTTGGCCTTCCATACGAGGCTATCGAATAGCCTGCTACCGACTTACACTGGCGAGCATCCCGCTCGCCTTGCCTGCTGCGGGCCTATTACTGCCCGCAGGTTTTACCCGTGACCAATCTCAACCAGCCTGAAACGCCCAAACCGGCCATTCGCAGCGTCCTGATCGCCCTGATGCTGGCGATTTTTCTGGGCGCGCTGGACCAGACCATCGTCGCTGTATCGATGCCGGCCATCTCCGCGCAGTTCAAGGATGTCAGCCTGCTGGCCTGGGTGATTTCCGGGTACATGGTGGCGATGACCGTGGCGGTGCCGATTTACGGCAAACTCGGCGACCTGTATGGGCGCCGCAAGTTGATGCTGTTCGGCATGGGGGTGTTCACCCTGGCGTCGTTGTTCTGCGGCATGGCGCAGAGCATGGAGCAACTGGTGCTGGCGCGGATTCTTCAGGGCATCGGCGCCGGCGGGATGATTTCGGTGAGCCAGGCAATCATCGGCGACATCGTTCCACCCCGCGAACGCGGTCGCTATCAGGGTTACTTCAGCAGCATGTACGCGGTGGCCAGCGTGGCCGGCCCGGTGCTCGGTGGCTACATGACCGAATACCTGTCCTGGCGCTGGGTATTTCTGATCAACCTTCCATTGGGCCTGGGTGCCTGGCTGGTGGCCCAACGTACGCTGGTGGGTTTGCCCGTGCCGCAGCGCAAGCCGATCATCGATTACTTCGGCACATTGCTGATGATCATCGGCCTGACGGCGTTGTTGCTGGGCATCACTCAGGTCGGCCAGGGCCATTCGTGGCGCAGCGCCGAAGTATCGGCCTTGCTCGGTTGTGCGGTGGTGGTGCTGGCGCTGTTCGTCTGGCATGAACGGCGGGCGCGGGAACCGTTGCTGCCGATGCACTTGTTCGCCAACCGCAGTGCGATTTTTTGCTGGTGCACGATTTTCTTCACCAGTTTCCAGGCGATTTCCTTGATCGTGCTGATGCCGCTGCGCTTTCAGAGCGTCACCGGCGCCGGGGCTGACAGCGCCGCGCTGCACCTGTTGCCGCTGGCCATGGGTTTGCCGATAGGCGCGTACTTTGCCGGACGCCAGACCTCGGTGAGCGGTCGCTATAAACCGATGATCCTGACTGGCGCCTTGCTGATGCCGTTCTCGATTCTCGGCATGGCGTTCAGTGCGCCTCAGGCGTTTGTGCTGAGCAGTCTGTTCATGTTGCTCAGTGGTATCGCCAGCGGCATGCAGTTCCCCACATCATTGGTGGGCACGCAAAACTCGGTGGAACAACGGGACATCGGCGTCGCCACCAGCACCACCAATCTGTTCCGCTCTCTGGGCGGGGCAGTGGGTGTGGCGTTAATGTCGGCGCTGCTGCTGGCGTTGTTGCAGGATTCGAGTTTCGCGCACCTGGCCGGCTCGTCGCTGATGGCCGAGGGCAGTTCGGGGAATGTCTTGCTGGACGGTTTGAACGGTGCGCCGGGGGATGCGCAAAACGCTTTGCGCGCTGAGTTGCTGCTGACCTTCCGGCATTTGCTGATGGTTAGCGCGGCGGTGTCATTGCTGGGGCTGGCGGCGGCGATTGCCATGCCCAATAGAGTGTTGCGGGGGCGGGAGGACAAGGTTCGCTAACCCCTCCGACCGATCGTTCCCACGCTCTGCGTGGGAATGCAGCCCGGGACGCTCTGCGTCCCATTGGAACGCGGAGCGTCCCTTGAGGCATTCCCACGCAGAGCGTTGGAACGATCAATGTCTACCCTTCAAGGGCTGTAATACCCCACCGCCACCAGAAAATGCCCGACCTTTTTCAGGTAGGCATGCTTGTCTTCGACCTTGCCGGTCACCGGGTTTTTCCAGCGGTACTCGTATTCGCCGTCATCCTGTTTGGCCATCAGCGCCAGAATAGGCTCGCCCACCGGTTTGCCTTCCGGGTCCTTGATCTTGCCGAAGTCGGTATTGATCAGTCGCAGGTTGGTGCCGTGGGCGACATAGCGCTGGGTATCCTGGTCGACGACAAACACGTACAGGTCATCCTGCAAGTAACCGCCCTTGAGGGAGTTGATCGCTGTGAGCGTGCCCTTCTCGTTTTTAGCCAGATCGACCGCTGCTTTATCGAGCAACGCTTGCGCCTGTTGCGGCGAGGCCCGTGGCAGGTAGTAACCGACCGCCAGAATCCGCTGGCCGATGCGCTGATAGAACACATGCTTGCGTTCAACCTTACCGTCGGCCCAGTTCTGCCAGCGGTATTCGGCCTGCTGAATGCCGTTGCCCTCCGGCACTTTCAAGGCGTCCTTGAAGGCTTTCTGTACATCCGGCCCGAGTACCTCGGACACATCGCGGCCGATCAACGCCGAAGATGGCCCGCCGCTGGCGAGCATCACGCCCTTGGTATCGACCACGAAGACATAACGATCCTTGTCGACAAACTCGCCCTGACGGCTGAACGCCGCAAAAGCCTTGTCACCCTGCTCGTGGTAATAGGCCAGGGCTTTTTCCAGCAAGGCTTTGGCGGCCTGGCTGTCAGCCTTTTCCGTCGTGGCGGCATGAACCGGCCCCAGGCACAGCAAAAGCATCCCGCCCAGCCAGGCCAGCTTGTGAAGAACCCCCATGGCGCATTCCCCCGTTCTTGTTAGTGTTTCAAGAGCGTAGACGGCTTGGGGCTATGTATGAATATTCAGGAAACGGTGGGGAGGTCTGTGCTTTGAAGGGCTTTGTGTGGCGAGGCGCTTTTCTGTGGCGAGGGAGCATGCTCCCGCTGGGTGGCGCAGCCGCCCCAAACCCATTCACCACAATTCTTCAGGTAATCCGCGGTGCCTGATTTGCGACTGCTGCGCAGCCGAACGGGAGCAAGCTCCCTCGCCACAGCAAGCCCCCTCGCCACAGAAGCCCCCTCGCCACAAAAGCCCCATTCCTCATCACTGCATCAGTCAATCAAGGCCGGGTGCGCAGCTGCTGCTGCAGATTCTGAATCTGCGCCTGCAGGGTGTTGATGTTGCGGGTGACCTGGCTGCGGAAGGCGTCGAACTCGGCGGTGTTGGTGCCACCTTGTGCGGCGGCCGGGCGGTTGTCCTGCTGGCTTTTGAGCACGATCATGTCTTGCTCCAGGCGCTCGATGGCGGCGCTCGGGTTGCCTTGCCTCTTCAGCGCGGTAATGTCGGCACCCAGGCTTTTGAGCTGGGCATCGATTTGGCTGCTATCGGCCGACGCGTTCTTCAACGCGGCCAGTTCGCCGCTCAAGGCTTTGACCTGGGCCTGCAACTGAGCATTGGCGGTTTGTTGTTCGGTGGCTTGCGCGGTCATTTGCGCCAGGCGTTTGTCCAGTTCGGAGGTCTGACCAAGTACGCCTTGCTGCTGTTTGCTCTGGTCCTGAAGCTTGCTTTCCAGCTGCTTGCTCTGGTCCTGGAGTTTGCCTTCGAGCTGTTTGATTTGCAGCTTCAACGCTTCACTGCCGGTGTTGACGTTGGACTGGCTGGCCACGACCTTGCCGGAAATGTCCTGCAAGCGCCCCGCCGCTTCCTCACTGATGCGCGCGAAACTTTCCTGGGTCGCCACCAGTTGCTGTTCCATCAGCGAGATCTGCTGAAAACTCCACCAAGCAAGGCCGGCGAAGGCAAAGAACAACGCGCCGACCAATGCCCACAAAGGGCCGGTGCTCGGGCCTTTGACCTTGACCACCGGTGTGGTGCGCGAATGCACGGAAGTGCGAGCGGTGGTCGGAAAATCATCGTCATCGAGGCTGCTGGCGCGCAGGCTCGGGACATCGTCGAAGTCGTCGTTGGCATCGTTACGCATGGGCATTAGGGTCAACCTTTGTGGAACGCGGTGATGGCTTGATGCGGCGAAGTATAACCCCCGCTGCCGCACCGGTTGACCCTGAACCCCGAACTCGGTTCAGTCAGGGCCACCCTTGTGTGTCAGCGAATGTCCTGAGCCTTCCACCAGCCGCAGAATTCATCAAGGGCGGTCCAGAGGCTGACTTTCGGATCGTAGTCCAGATAATGGCGTGCGCGGCTGATGTCCAGGGTGAAGTTTTTGTTCATGACCTGCATGCCCAGCCGCGACAGGGTCGGCTCGGGACGACCGGGCCACAGCTTGCACACACCCTCGTTGAGCGCGGCAAGGCTGTAGGCCAAACCGTAGGAACGGTAGCGGGTAACCTGTGGGACATCCATTTGGCGCATCACGTAATTGACCACATCCCACAACGGAACCGGCGCTCCGTTGCTGATGTTGTAGGCCTTGCCCAGGGCCGAACCGCTGGCCAGCAAGCTGCTGAGCAACGCTTCATTGAGGTTTTGCACGCTGGTGAAATCGACCTTGTTCAGGCCATTGCCAATAATCGCCAACCGCCCTTTGCGCTGCATTTTCAGCAATCTCGGGAAAATGCTCATGTCGCCGGCGCCCGTCACGAAACGCGGGCGCAGGGCCAGGGTTTCGAGACCGAATTCCTGCGCACCGAAGACTTTTTGCTCGGCCAGGTATTTGGTCGCGGCGTAGGGATGTTTGAAGCGCTTGGGCACTTGCTCTTCGGTCAACCCCAGATGATCACGACCATCGAAATAGATCGACGGCGACGACAAGTGCACCAAGCGCCGAACCCGCTGTTTCAGACAGGCCTCGACCACGTTCTCGGTGACCTCGACGTTGCCTTGATGAAAGTCCTGATAGCGCCCCCACAAACCCACCGCGCCGGCGCAATGGACCACGGCTTCGACGTCTGAACACAGGTCGCGCGCCAGTTGCGGGTCGCTCAAATCGCCCTGAATGAACTCGGCGCCACGGCGCACCAGATGCTCGACGCTCTCGGCCCGGCGACCGTTGACCCGCACGTCCAGGCCCTGCTCCAGGGCGAAACGCGCAAAGCGCCCGCCAATGAAGCCGCTTGCGCCGGTGACCAGAATCTTCATGAATTGCTCCTACAGATGCAGCTACAAGCTTCAAGCTACGAGCTGCAAGTTAAAACCGGTGGGCAAGCTCTTCACTTGCCGCTCGCAGCTTGACGCTTACCGCTGCTCTAAGGGCACCAGCCATTGCTTCGACGAGTGCACCAATTGGTCGGTGAGTAACCCCAACAGCTGACCGCCATTGCGCCAATGATGCCAGTACAGCGGCACATCGATCGGCTTATCTGGCAAAAGCTCCACCAATTGACCGCGCTCCAGCTGCTCGCGCACCTGCAGCTCAGGCACCAGGCCCCAGCCAAGCCCCGCTTCCGTAAGGCGAAGAAACCCTTCGGACGATGGGCATAAATGGTGTTCGAAACCGCCATCCACACCGAGGGAGGCGAGGTAGCGATGCTGGAGGAAATCATCCGGGCCAAACACCAGCGCCGGGGTTTTGGCCAACTGATCGGCGCGCACACCTTCGGGAAAATGCCGGGCAATGAACGCCGGGCTCGCCATCGCACGGTAACGCATCGCCCCCAACAGCACGCTGCGCGCACCGGCCACCGGCCGTTCACTGGCACAGAGACACCCCGCCACTTCGCCTGCGCGCATGCGTTTAAGGCCGACGGTCTGGTCTTCTACCACCAAGTCGAGCAACAGATGTTGTTCCGCGCAAAAGTCCCCCACCGCCTCGGCCCACCAGGTGGCAAGGCTGTCGGCATTCAGGGCGATACGCAGGCGTTCCGGCAGGCCTTCTTCGTCCAGCGCCGGGACCAACGTCTGGAGATCGCGCTCAAGCAATCGCACTTGCTGCACATGGTTAAGCAAGCGCCGGCCAATCTCCGTCGGCGCCGGAGGTGTGACCCGTACCAGCACCGGTTGGCCGACCCGTGCCTCCAGCAGTTTGATGCGCTGGGAGATCGCCGATTGGGACAAACCCAGCACCTGCGCGGCGCGTTCGAATCCGGCCTGCTCGATGACGGCGGCGAGCGCGGAAAGCAACTTGTAGTCGAACATCAGTTTTCCTAATGAGCGATCATGACTATTGGTTTTTCTTATACAGCGTTCAACCGGAGAATGGCCAGCAAGAACTCTTGAACAAGGATCACCTACATGGCTGGCGAAACGTCATTGGCAACCCTGCTACGCAGCATGAGCCCGCAACTCAACGACGGCGAGTATGTGTTCTGCACCTTGCGCGACGGCAAGTTGCCCGCCGGCCTTGAGATTGTCGGCAGTTTTCGTGAACGGGAAGGCCTGACGGTAATTCTGCAACGTTCCCACGCCGAGAAGGCCGGTTTCAGCTTCGACTACGTCGCCGCCTGGATCACCTTGAACGTGCACTCGGCCCTCGAAGCCGTCGGCCTGACTGCCGCGTTCGCCACGGCGCTGGGCCAGGCCGGCATCAGTTGCAACGTGATCGCCGGGTATTACCACGATCATTTGTTCGTCGGCCAAGCCGATGCCGAACGCGCCCTGCAAGTACTGCGGGATCTGGCGACCAACGCGGAGTAAAACGAATGTGGCAAAGCTATGTGAACGGCCTGTTGGTGGCCGTGGGGCTGATCATGGCGATCGGCACCCAGAATGCGTTTGTGCTGGCGCAGAGCCTTCGGCGTGAACATCACCTGCCGGTGGCGGCACTCTGCGTGACCTGCGATGCGCTGCTGGTGGCCGCCGGAGTGTTCGGGCTGGCGACGGTGCTGGCGCAAAACCCGACCCTGCTGGCCATCGCCCGCTGGGGAGGCGCGGCGTTTTTGCTGTGGTATGGCAGCCTGGCGTTGCGCAGGGCCTGTTCGAAACAAAGCCTGCAACAGGGTGAAAATCAGACCGTACGCTCGCTACGGGCAGTGCTGCTCAGTGCGTTGGCGGTGACGTTGCTCAACCCGCACGTTTATCTGGACACCGTGTTGCTGATCGGTTCTCTCGGCGCACAACAAACCGAGCCCGGTGCTTATGTAGTGGGTGCGGCCAGTGCGTCATTGCTGTGGTTTTTTACTTTGGCCCTTGGCGCGGCATGGCTGGCGCCGTGGCTGGCACGGCCAAGCACCTGGCGAATCCTCGACCTGTTGGTCGCCGTCATGATGTTCAGCGTAGCGTTCCAGTTAATCAGCGCCGGGTGATTTATTCCAAAAGGCTCTGGAACCTCTATTCCACACAGTTGTTGCGTGGTTATGCCGCACCCCCGGTGCTATGATCCGATCCCTGCGCCGCAAAGAGTACAAACTCCCCGGCGCATGTCTGGCCGCCCGTGATCGGCCTTGCGCTCACCGCAACTGACCTGATTAGGAGAATCATCATGGCTTTCGAATTGCCGCCGCTGCCTTACGCACACGATGCCCTGCAGCCGCACATTTCAGAGGAAACTCTGCAGTATCACCACGACAAGCACCACAACACCTACGTCGTGAACCTGAACAACCTGGTGCCAGGCACCGAGTTCGAAGGCAAGACCCTGGAAGAAATCGTCAAGACTTCCTCGGGCGGTATCTTCAACAACGCCGCTCAGGTCTGGAACCACACGTTCTACTGGAACTGCCTGGCGCCAAACGCCGGCGGTCAACCAACCGGCGCGCTGGCTGATGCCATCAACGCAGCGTTCGGTTCGTTCGACAAGTTCAAGGAAGAGTTCAGCAAAACCTCCATCGGCACCTTCGGTTCCGGTTGGGGCTGGCTGGTGAAAAAGGCTGACGGTTCCCTGGCCCTGGCCAGCACCATCGGCGCCGGCAACCCGCTGACCAGCGGCGACACCCCGCTGCTGACCTGCGACGTCTGGGAACACGCTTACTACATCGACTACCGCAACCTTCGTCCGAAGTACGTCGAAGCGTTCTGGAACCTGGTCAACTGGAAGTTCGTGGCTGAGCAGTTCGAAGGTAAAACCTTCACCGCTTAAGCTTCGCGCCAGTCAAGAAACCCGGCTTTTGCCGGGTTTTTTATGGGCTGGGGAAATGGGTACATTCCTGCAGCCGCCTTCGCGGGCAAGCCTCGCTCCTACAGGGGGCATTGAATCTGGGAACGTCGATGATCCTGTAGGAGCGAGGCTTGCCCGCGAAGAACGATAACGCGGTCTATGCCGGATCGACGTTATCCAGCGCCCGGCTTACCGCCAGCTCCACCAGCATGATGACCTGCTGAATCACAACCACGAGTAGCATTCGCCCTCTTGCCCCCACATCACAGCCGTCTAACATCAACCACAAGGAAAAATTGTCCCGTTCCCCTCAAGTTGCGGGCCTCAACAACCGACACAGTGCTAATAGGGCAAATACTCCAAACAACAGCCTATCGGCCAAGCTACCGGCAAAATCCCCTGGGTTGGATTGTCCCTTTGACTGACATCACCGGATTGCCAATACTCACGGCAACTTGACGCTACCCGCACGGAACAAGGAATAACCCTTTGAAGCTGGAACTCAAGAACAGCTTGTCGGTGAAGTTGCTCCGGGTCGTGCTCCTGTCGGCATTGATCGTCGGCGTGGTCTTGAGCTGCGCGCAGATCGTTTTCGATGCCTATAAAACACGCCAGGCCGTGGCCAATGATGCTCAGCGCATCCTCGATATGTTCCGTGACCCCTCGACCCAGGCCGTCTACAGCCTGGACCGGGAAATGGGCATGCAGGTGATCGAAGGCCTGTTTCAGGACGACGCCGTGCGCATGGCCTCCATCGGCCACCCTCATGAAGCCATGCTGGCGCAAAAAACCCGTGAGTTGCAGCACTCCAACAGCCGCTGGCTGACCGATCTGATCCTCGGCCAGGAACGCACCTTCACCACCCAACTGGTGGGTCGCGGGCCCTACAGTGAGTACTACGGCGACCTGAGCATTACTCTCGACACCGCCACCTACGGCAAGGGCTTCATTGTCAGCTCGGTGATCATCTTCATCTCTGGCGTATTGCGCGCCCTCGCCATGGCCCTGGTGCTGTATCTGGTCTATCACTGGCTGCTGACCAAACCGCTGTCGCGGATTATCGAACATCTGACCGAAATCAACCCAGACCGGCCCAGCGCCCACAAGATTCCGCAGCTCAAGGGTCATGAGAAAAACGAGTTGGGCGTCTGGATCAACACCGCCAACCAGTTGCTCGAATCCATTGAGCGCAACACTCACCTGCGCCACGAAGCGGAAAACAGCCTGCTGCGCATGGCTCAGTACGACTTCCTCACCGGTTTGCCGAACCGCCAGCAATTACAGCAACAACTGGACAAAATCCTCGTCGACGCCGGTAAATTGCAGCGTCGGGTTGCGGTGCTGTGTGTCGGGCTCGATGATTTCAAAGGCATCAACGAACAGTTCAGTTATCAGGCCGGTGACCAATTGCTGCTGGCCCTGGCCGATCGACTGCGGGCCCATAGCGGTCGCCTCGGCGCCCTCGCCCGCTTGGGTGGCGACCAGTTCGCACTGGTTCAGGCAGACATCGAACAACCCTATGAAGCGGCCGAACTGGCCCAAAGCATTCTGGATGATCTGGAAGCGGCGTTCGCCCTCGATCATCAGGAAATCCGCCTGCGCGCCACCATCGGCATCACCCTGTTCCCCGAGGACGGTGACAGCACCGAGAAGTTGCTGCAAAAAGCCGAGCAGACCATGACCCTGGCCAAGACTCGCTCGCGCAACCGCTATCAGTTCTATATCGCCAGCGTCGACACGGAAATGCGGCGGCGCCGCGAGCTGGAAAAAGATTTGCGCGATGCCTTGATCCGCGACCAGTTCTACTTGGTCTACCAGCCGCAGATCAGCTACCGCGATCATCGCGTGGTGGGCGTCGAGGCGTTGATTCGCTGGCAACATCCCGAACACGGGCTAGTGCCGCCAGACCTGTTCATCCCGCTGGCCGAGCAGAACGGCACCATCATCGCTATCGGCGAATGGGTGCTGGATCAGGCCTGCAAACAATTGCGCGAATGGCACGATCAGGGTTTCGACCTGCGCATGGCGGTGAATCTGTCCACCGTGCAATTGCACCACGCCGAGTTGCCGCGGGTGGTCAATAACCTGCTGCAGATGTACCGCTTGCCACCGCGTAGCCTGGAACTGGAAGTCACCGAAACCGGACTGATGGAAGACATCAGTACCGCCGCCCAGCACTTGTTGAGCCTGCGCCGCTCCGGCGCGCTGATCGCCATCGACGACTTCGGCACCGGTTATTCGTCATTGAGCTATCTGAAAAGCCTGCCGCTGGACAAGATCAAGATCGACAAGAGCTTCGTTCAGGACCTGCTCGATGACGACGACGATGCGACCATCGTTCGCGCCATCATCCAGCTGGGCAAGAGCCTGGGCATGCAGGTGATTGCCGAAGGTGTGGAAACCGCCGAGCAAGAGGCCTACATCATCTCCGAAGGCTGCCACGAAGGTCAGGGCTATCACTACAGCAAACCGCTGCCGGCACGGGAATTGAGTGCCTACCTCAAGCAAGCCCAACGCAGTAACGCGGCCATCCTCTGAAACAGCCTTTGAAGGAACTGGCTAAACCCTGTGGCGAGGGAGCTTGCTCCCGCTCGGCTGCGCAGCAGTCGCAATCAGGTTGACGCGATACTTCTGGCAGAACCGGGTTGCAGAATTTGGGACAGCTTCGCCGTCCAGCGGGAGCAAGCTCCCTCGCCACAGAGATCTGCCAGCTGTTACAGATCATTCTGTTGGCATTCAGCCGCGTGAATAAGAAATATTTACAGGAACAACCCTTTACACATAATGCGAAAGATTTGCATTATGTCGCAGTTTTGCGCGCCCTCCACGCGCGTCCATCAATCACCGAAGCAGGATGTTCGCCATGATTCGTATGCCTCTGGCTACCGCCAGTCTGCTGGCCATCGCTATTTCCCTCGCCGGTTGCGGCGAAGGCAAAGACAAGGCTGCCGCTCCACAAGCGCCGACCCCGGCCGCCAACACCGCTGCCCCGGCTGCGCCTGCTGCTACCGGTAAAGTCGATGAAGCCGCCGCCAAGGCTGTGGTCGCGCACTACGCCGACATCGTCTTCGCCGTTTACAGCGATGCCGAATCCACCGCGAAAACCCTGCAAACCGCCGTCGACGCATTCCTCGCCAAGCCGAACGCCGACACACTGAAAGCCGCCAAGGCTGCCTGGGTCGCGGCCCGCGTGCCTTACCTGCAGAGCGAAGTGTTCCGCTTCGGCAACACCATCATCGACGACTGGGAAGGTCAGGTGAACGCCTGGCCACTGGACGAAGGCCTGATCGACTACGTCGACAAATCCTACGAACACGCACTGGGTAACCCGGGCGCCACCGCCAACATCATCGCCAACACTAACGTTCAGGTCGGCGAAGACAAGGTCGATGTGAAAGACATCACTCCGGAAAAACTCGCCAGCCTGAACGAGCTGGGCGGTTCCGAGGCCAACGTTGCCACTGGCTACCACGCCATCGAATTCCTGCTCTGGGGCCAGGACCTGAACGGCACCGGCCCTGGCGCCGGCAACCGTCCGGCTTCCGACTACCTGGAAGGCAAAGGCGCTACCGGCGGTCACAACGATCGTCGTCGCGCTTACCTGAAATCCGTGACCCAACTGCTGGTCAACGACCTGCAAGAAATGGTTGGTAACTGGAAGCCGAACGTGGCTGACAACTACCGCGCCACCCTGGAAGCGGAACCGGCTGAAACCGGCCTGCGCAAAATGCTGTTCGGCATGGGCAGCCTGTCCTTGGGCGAACTGGCGGGCGAGCGCATGAAGGTTTCCCTGGAAGCCAACTCCCCGGAAGACGAACACGACTGCTTCAGCGACAACACCCACAACTCGCAGTTCTACGATGCCAAAGGCGTGCGTAACGTGTACCTGGGCGAATACACCCGTGTCGATGGCAGCAAAATGACCGGTGCGAGCCTGTCGTCGCTGGTCGCCAAAGCCGACCCGGCGGCCGACACCGCGCTGAAAGCCGACCTGGCGGCTACCGAAGCCAAGATGCAGGTCATCGTCGATCACGCCAACAAGGGTGAGCACTACGACCAACTGATCGCTGCGGGCAACACGGCTGGCAACCAGATCGTGCGCGACGCCATCGCTTCGCTGGTCAAGCAGACCGGTTCGATCGAAGCCGCCGCTGGCAAACTGGGCATCAGCGACCTGAACCCGGACAACGCTGATCACGAGTTCTGATCAACGCTGGCTGAGTGAATACAAAGGCGACCTTCGGGTCGCCTTTGTCCCTGCCAAACTCCATCCTTGTAGGAGCGAGGCTTGCCCGCGAAGACGGTGTCACATCCAACATCATTGGTGACAGACACACCGCTTTCGCGGGCAAGCCTCGCTCCTACAGCGAAGGCGGCGTCACATTCAACATCGTTGGTGACTGTCACACTGCTTTCGCGAGCAAGCTTCGCTCCTACAAATTGAAGCAAACGATAATTCCTCTTATTCAAACTCCCCTGCCCTGTTAGACTTTGCGCCCTTGTTTTGCTCGTCTTGCAGGATGTCCGATGCCCTCGCTGCCTCTTCGCTTTTCTGCACTGCTGCTGGCCCTGGGCCTGAGTGCCTGCGATGACGCCCCGCGTTTTACCCAGGCCGAACCCGGTGAGGCCCGCTCCGGCGGCAGCGCAACGGTGCGCAAGACCGATCAGAACGCATTCTCCCTGCCGTCCGCCAATCTACCGCCGTCACGGCGCGTCGATTTCAGTGTCGGCAACAGTTTCTTTCGCAGCCCTTGGGTGATCGCGCCGTCAACCACCACCGCCCGCGATGGCCTTGGTCCGTTGTTCAATACCAACGCCTGCCAGAACTGCCACATCAAGGACGGTCGCGGTCACCCGCCCGCGCCCGATGCGCCGAATGCGGTGTCGATGCTGGTGCGTCTGTCGATCCCTGATGCGCCGGCCTATGCCAAAATCATCGAACAAGTGGGCGTGGTGCCAGAGCCGGTCTACGGCGGGCAGTTCCAGGACATGTCGGTGCCCGGCGTCGTTCCGGAAGGCAAGGTGCGCGTCGATTACACAGCGGTCCCGGTGCGGTTCAAGGACGGCAGCGAAATCGAGTTGCGTAAGCCGACCTTGCAGATGACCCAGCTCGGCTACGGCCCGATGCACCCCGACACGCGTTTCTCGGCGCGCATCGCACCGCCGATGATTGGCCTGGGCTTGCTTGAGGCGATCCCCGACGAGGCCATCCTGGCTAACGCCGAGGCCCAGGCTCGGGAGAAGAACGGCATCGCCGGACGACCGAACCGGGTCTGGGATGACGCGCAGCAGAAAACCGTCCTCGGGCGATTTGGCTGGAAGGCCGGGCAACCGAACCTCAATCAACAAAACGTTCACGCGTTCTCTGGTGATATGGGCCTCACGACCAGCCTGAGACCCGTTGATGACTGCACCGATGCGCAAACCGCTTGCAAGCAGGCGCCCAACGGCAATGGCCCAGATGGCGAGCCGGAAGTCAGCGACAACATTCTGCGTCTGGTGCTGTTCTATAGCCGTAACCTCGCGGTGCCGGCCCGTCGCGATGTCGGCGCGCCGCAAGTGCTGGCCGGCAAGAATCTGTTTTTCCAGGCGGGATGCCAGTCCTGCCACACCCCGAAATACACCACCGCCGCCAACGCCGCGGAACCTGAATTGGCCAATCAAGTGATTCGCCCTTACAGCGACCTGCTGCTGCATGACATGGGCGACGGCCTGGCCGACAACCGCACCGAGTTCCAGGCCAGCGGCCGCGATTGGCGCACGCCGCCGTTGTGGGGCATCGGCCTGACGCAGACGGTCAACGGCCACACCCAGTTTTTGCATGACGGCCGCGCCCGCAATCTGCTTGAAGCCGTGCTCTGGCATGGCGGCGAGGCACAGGCGGCGCAGCAACAGGTTTTGTCTTTCAATGCCGAGCAGCGTGCGGCGTTGCTGGCGTTTTTGAATTCCCTTTAATACGTTTTCCTTCAGCGGGAGCCCGACATGTTCCGTCCCAAATTGTTGTTCACCAGCCTTGCCGCCCTCGCCTTGGGCGCCTGTTCGCCCCAGGATCCGCAAGCGGTCACGTCGGCGGCCATCGCCAAGCAAGTCATCCTGCCGACCTACAGCCGCTGGGTCGAAGCCGACCGTCAATTGGCGGTCAGCGCCCTGGCGTTCTGCCAAGGCAAGGAAAACCTCGAAACCGCCCGCGCCGACTTCCTGCACGCGCAGAAAGCCTGGGCCGAGTTGCAACCGCTGCTGATCGGGCCGTTGGCCGAGGGCAACCGTTCGTGGCAAGTGCAGTTCTGGCCGGACAAGAAGAACCTCGTCGGCCGTCAGGTCGAGCAATTAGTGACCGCGCAGCCGCAGATCGATGCCGCCGCCCTGACCAAGTCCAGCGTTGTGGTGCAAGGCCTCTCGGCCTATGAATACATTCTGTTCGACAGCAAGATCGACATGGCTGACAGCGCGCAGAAAGCCAAATACTGCCCGCTGTTGACTGCCATTGGCGAACGTCAGAAGCAACTGGCCGAAGAGATCCTGTCGCGCTGGAACACCAACGACGGCATGCTCGCGCAGATGAGCAAATTCCCGAACCAGCGCTACGCCGACTCCCACGAGGCGATCGCCGATCTGCTGCGCGTGCAGGTCACCGCGCTGGACACCCTGAAGAAAAAACTCGGCACGCCGATGGGCCGTCAGAGCAAGGGCTCGCCGCAGCCGTTCCAGGCCGATGCCTGGCGTAGCCAATCGTCGCTGCAAGGCCTGCAAGCGAGCCTGAGCGCGGCGCAAACGGTCTGGGTCGGTGTCGACAACAAAGGCCTGCGCGGTCTGTTGCCGAGCGAGCAGAAACCCTTGGCCGACAAGATCGATGGGGCCTACGCAGCGTCCCTGAAACTGTTCGCCAGCAACCAACGCTCGCTGACCGACATGCTCACTGACGATGCCGGGCGCCAGCAGCTCAACGCCATCTACGACAGCCTCAACGTTGTCCATCGCCTGCACGAAGGCGAACTGGCCAAGGCGCTGGGCATCCAACTGGGCTTCAACGCCAACGACGGTGACTGATGAGGGCAAGTGCCATGCTGCGACGCCAGGCTCTGACGTTAGGGAGTTTGCTGCTGGGTGCGGTGACACTGGGCGGCTGGACGCTGTTCAAGCAAAAGGACAAAAGCCCGCTGTTGCTCTCGGCGCGGGACGACGGTGACGGCAAGCATTACGCCGTCGGTTATCGGCTGGATGGCACCCGGGTGTTTGCCACCCAGGTCGGCCAGCGGTGCCACGACATCATCAACCACCCGACGCTGCCGATAGCGCTATTCGTCGCTCGGCGTCCGGGCACCGAGAGTTACCTGATCGACCTGCGCGACGGCACGTTACTGCAAACCGTGGTCTCGCAGCCGAACCGGCACTTCTACGGTCACGCAGTGATTCACCACAGCGGCGACTGGCTGTACGCCACCGAAAACGACACCACCGACCCGGGCCGTGGCCTGCTCGGTGTGTATAAGTTCGAAGGTGAGCGACTTATCCACAGCGGCGAGCTTTCCACCCATGGCGTGGGCCCGCATCAGGTGTCGTGGATGCCCGACGGCGAGACGCTGATTGTGGCCAACGGCGGCATTCGCACCGAGGCCGAAAGCCGGGTCGAGATGAACCTCAACGCGATGGAGCCGAGCCTGGTTTTAATGCGGCGCGATGGCACTTTGTTGAGCAAGGAAACACTGGCCCAGCAAATGAACAGCGTGCGGCACTTGGGCGTCGCCAGCGATGGCACCATCGTCGCCGGTCAGCAGTTCATGGGCGCCGCTCATGAATCATCGGAGCTGCTGGCGATCAAACGTCCCGGCCAACCGTTCGTGGCGTTCCCGGTGCCCGAGCATCAATTGCAGGCCATGGGGCATTACACCGCCAGCGTCGCCGTGCACAGCGAATTGCGTCTGGTCGCCCTGACCGCGCCGCGAGGCAACCGCTTTTTTATCTGGGACCTGGACAGCGGTGAAGTACGCCTGGATGCGCCACTTCCCGACTGCGCCGGCGTCGGCGCCGTGGCCGATGGTTTTGTCGTGACCTCCGGCCAAGGACGCTGCCGCTACTACGATTGCCGCCAGACAACCCTGGTTGCAAAACCTCTGGAGTTGCCTGCCGGGCTCTGGGATAACCATCTTCATCTCATCTGATCTCACCCGCCCTTGTAGGAGCGAGGCTTGCTCGCGAAAGCGATGTATCAGTCGGTATTTGCGCTGACTGGCACACCGCTTTCGCGAGCAAGCTTCGCTCCTACAGGTTTTGTACTCGCTTGTAAAAAGTGGCAGTTGGATTCACTGCCACACTCGGAGTAATGTTCCCGCCTGTCTCACCTGATTTTCTCCAAGGAAATGGAAATATGCTGCGTCGCCGCATGCTGATCATGTTGGGTGTTGTCCTGCTAATCGTGCTGGTCCTGGCCGGTTACAAAGCCTTCTCCATCTACACGATGATGCAAGGCTTCTCCGCGCCGAAACCACCGATAAGTGTCGCCGTGGCCACCGCCACCGAACGTCCGTGGCAAAGCCGTTTGCCAACGGTCGGCACCCTCACGGCGCTGCAAGGGGTCGACCTGAGCCTGGAGATCGCCGGCACCGTCAAAGAGGTGCAGTTCGAGTCGGGACAGAAGGTCAAGGCCGGTCAGCCGATCCTGCAACTCGACACCGCCGTTGAAACGGCCCTGCTGGCAACCGCTCAAGCCGACCTGGGACTGGCGCAACTGGATTACGGTCGCGGCAGCCAATTGGTGGGCAGCCAGGCCATTTCCAAAGGCGAGTTCGACCGACTCTCGGCGGTGTTGCAAAAGAGCCGTGCCACCGTCAATCAGCTCAAGGCGGCACTGGAGAGAAAACGCATCCTCGCCCCGTTCAGCGGGACCATCGGCATTCGTCAGGTAGACGTCGGCGACTACGTGGCCAGCGGCACGATGATCGCCACCCTGCAAGACATCAGCAGCCTCTACGTCGACTTCTTTGTGCCCGAACAATCGGTGCCGAAAATCGCCCTCGGCCAACCGGTACAAGTCATTGTCTCGGCCTACCCGACAGAGAGTTTCCCCGGGACCATCAGTGCGATCAACCCGAAGGTCGAGAGCAGCACTCGCAACGTGCTGGTGCGCGCAACCCTGGCCAACCCCGATGACAAACTGCTGCCGGGGATGTTCGCCAGCCTGCAGGTGATGTTGCCTGATCCGCAGCCACGCATCGTCGTGCCGGAAAGCGCGATCACCTACACCCTTTATGGCAACTCGCTGTACGTCGTCGCGCAGAAAAAGGCCGAAGACGGCAGCCTCGAAAAAGACGACAAGGGCGAGCCGATCCTGATCGCCGAGCGGCGTTTCATCGAAACCGGCGAGCGCCGCGACGGGATGGTCATGATCACCAAAGGCGTGCAGAACGGCGAAAAAGTGGTCACGGGGGGCCAGATCAAACTGGACCACGGCGCACACATTGCCATCAGCGACGACAAGACCCTAGCCGAGAAGAGCAGTCAGCCGCGCGCTGACTGATCAAGGAATCCCCATGGCTTTTACCGACCCGTTCATCCGCCGCCCGGTGCTCGCCACCGTAGTCAGCCTGTTGATTGTGCTGCTGGGCTTCCAGGCCTGGAGCAAATTGCCGCTGCGCCAATACCCGCAAATGGAAAACGCCCTGATCACGGTGACCACCGCTTACCCCGGGGCTAACGCCGAAACCATCCAGGGTTACATCACCCAACCGATGCAGCAGAGCCTGGCCAGCGCCGAAGGCATCGACTACATGACCTCGGTCAGTCGCCAGAACTTCTCGGTGATCTCGATCTACGCGCGCATCGGTTCCAACAGCGACCGCTTGTTCACCGAGCTGCTGGCCAAGGCCAACGAGGTCAAGAACCAGCTGCCCCAGGACGCCGAAGACCCGGTGCTGAGCAAGGAAGCCGCCGACGCTTCGGCGCTGATGTACATCAGTTTCTTCAGCAAGGAGCTGAGCAATCCGCAGATCACCGATTACTTGTCGCGGGTTATCCAGCCGAAACTGGCGACCCTGCCGGGCATGGCCGAAGCCGAGATTCTCGGTAATCAGGTGTTCGCCATGCGCCTGTGGCTGGACCCGGTGAAACTCGCCGGTTATGGCCTGAGCGCCAGCGACGTGACCAACGCCGTGCGCCAGTACAACTTCCTCTCCGCCGCCGGCGAAGTGAAAGGCGAGTATGTGGTCACCAGCATCAACGCCAACACCGAACTCAAATCCGCCGAGGCCTTTGGCGCGATCCCGCTCAAGGTAGAGGGCGACAGTCGTGTACTGCTGCGGGACGTGGCGCGGGTCGAGATGGGCGCGGAGAACTACAACTCCGTCAGTTCCTTCGGCGGCACGCCCTCGGTGTACATCGGCATCAAGGCCACGCCAGGCGCCAACCCGCTGGATGTGATCAGGGAAGTGCGCAAGATCATGCCGGAGCTGGAAGCCCAGTTGCCGCCGAACCTGAAAGGTGAAATCGCCTACGATGCCACGCTGTTCATCCAGGCCTCCATCGACGAAGTGGTGAAAACCCTGTTCGAAGCGGTGCTGATCGTGATCGTGGTGGTGTTCCTGTTTCTCGGCGCCCTGCGCTCGGTGGTGATCCCGGTGGTCACCATTCCGCTGTCGATGATCGGCGTGATGTTCTTCATGCAGATGATGGGCTACTCGATCAATCTGCTGACCTTGCTGGCGATGGTATTGGCCATTGGGCTGGTGGTGGACGACGCCATCGTGGTGGTGGAAAACATTCATCGGCACATTGAAGAAGGCAAGACACCGCTGGATGCCGCGCTTGAAGGCGCTGCGGAAATCGCCATGCCAGTGGTGTCGATGACCATCACCCTGGCGGCGGTCTATGCGCCGATCGGCTTCCTGACCGGCCTGACGGGGGCGCTGTTCAAGGAGTTCGCCCTGACCCTGGCCGGGGCGGTGGTGATTTCCGGCGTCGTTGCCCTGACGCTGTCGCCGATGATGTGCGCCCTGCTGTTGCGCCACGATGAAAACCCTACCGGCCTGGCCCATCGCCTGGACGTGATCTTCGAAGGCCTTAAGCGCCGCTACCAGAGTGTGCTTCATGGCACCCTCAATACCCGGCCGGTGGTGCTGGTGTTCGCGGTGATCGTGCTGTGCCTGATTCCGGTGCTGCTCAAATTCACCCAGTCGGAGCTGGCGCCGGACGAAGACCAAGGCGTGATCTTCATGATGGCCAGCGCTCCGCAGACGGCCAACCTCGACTACCTGAACACCTACACCGACGAGTTCCTCACGATTTTCAAGGAGTTCCCCGAGTACTACTCCTCGTTCCAGATCAACGGCTTCAACGGCGTGCAATCGGGGATCGGCGGCTTCCTGCTCAAACCCTGGAACGAACGCGACCGGACCCAAATGCAGATCCTGCCCGAGGTTCAGGGCAAACTGGAGAGCATTTCCGGGCTGCAAATCTTCGGCTTCAACCTGCCGTCCTTGCCGGGCACCGGCGAAGGCTTGCCGTTTCAATTCGTGATCAACTCGGCCAACACCTATGAGTCGTTGCTGGAAGTGACGGACCGGGTTAAAAAAAGAGCGATGGAATCCGGCAAGTTCGCTTTCGTCGACGTTGACCTGGCCTTCGACAAACCCGAAGTCGTGGTGGATATCGATCGGGCCAAGGCTGCGCAGATGGGTGTATCGATGCAGGACCTGGGCGGCACACTCGCAACGTTGCTGGGTGAAGCAGAGATCAACCGTTTCACCATCGAAGGTCGCAGCTACAAAGTCATTGCCCAGGTGGAACGGCCCTTCCGGGATAACCCCGACTGGCTGAACCATTATTACGTCAAGAACGCCAAGGGCGAATTGCTGCCCCTGTCGACCCTGATCACCGTGACCGACCGGGCGCGACCGCGCCAGTTGAACCAGTTCCAGCAACTCAACTCGGCGATTCTTTCCGGGGTCCCGCTGGTCAGCATGGGTGAAGCCATCGACACCGTGCGCCAGATCGCTCGGGAAGAAGCGCCGGCGGGTTTTGCCGTCGACTATGCCGGGGCATCACGGCAATACATTCAGGAAGGCAGCGCGCTGTGGGTCACCTTTGCTCTGGCGCTGGCGATCATCTTCCTGGTGCTGGCAGCCCAGTTCGAAAGTTTCCGCGACCCACTGGTGATTCTGGTCACTGTGCCGCTGTCGATCTGCGGCGCGTTGATCCCGCTGTTCCTTGGCTGGTCGAGCATGAACATCTATACCCAAGTGGGATTGGTAACGTTGATCGGGCTGATCAGCAAGCACGGGATTCTGATCGTCGAGTTCGCCAACCAGCTGCGCAAGGAGAAGGGCCTGTCACCTCGCGAAGCGGTGGAGGAAGCGGCGGCCATTCGCCTGCGTCCGGTATTGATGACCACGGCGGCGATGGTGTTCGGCATGGTGCCGTTGATCATCGCCACGGGCGCGGGTGCCGTCAGCCGGTTCGACATCGGCACGGTGATCGCGACGGGGATGTCGATCGGGACGCTGTTCACCTTGTTCGTGTTGCCGTGCATCTACACGTTGCTGGCCAAGCCCGATAAACCTTGACGTCAAAAGATCGCAGCCTTCGGCAGCTCCATGATCGTTCCCACGCTCTGCGTGGGAATGCAGCCCGGGACGCTCCGCGTCCCATCCAAAGCCGAACGCGGAGCGTCCGCAGAGGCATTCCCACGCAGAGCGTGGGAACGATCGACGTCAAAAAGCAAAAGGCCTCGCAACTGCGAGGCCTTTTATTTGGGCTTCAATCTGTTCAACTCTGTGGCCTCAGTCCTTGAGAAAGTCCGAACATGAAGAGTAACAAGTCATGATCGGGTTGAGTGGCCACGGGTGCTTTGGCAACCCGGGGCAACGGACAATGCGCGTCACCGTGCACGGAGCTGAGGACTTGAGTGCGGGGCTGCTCCCAGGCCGCCACCGCCAATGAAGCAACTGCCAAGGCTCCGGCTAAAAACAAACCTCGTGCAATTTCGAGTTTCATTGCTATAAGCCTTTGATAGCGCTGCCAAACGCCGTTTCATAAAGATAGACGAGTTTTTTCCAGTCTGTATCGCTGAACGACGAGTGGCGACGCAGTTGTTTCAGGTCATGGCCCGCCGCTTGACGGGCGGTCAAACGCTGCCGACATTTCTCCAGATCGATCAAGGCAGTTTCGACCTTGGCTGACTCGCCCTCGCCGGTGACCCGCACGAATACGTGCTTGATGTAGAGGCAGCTGTGCTGCCAACGGCCCTTGTGCATGCGGGCCAGGTTGTCGGCCAGATCCTTTAACACGCGATCGTGCACCGCTTCACCGAAACGCTCGCGGCCGCCACCCGCGTACCAGTGTTGGATTTCTTCGAAGCCATCCAGAGACTTGGTAACCAGCAATGCGCGCCATTTATGCACGGGATCGCGCTGTGCCCCACAGAAAACGATTTCCGGAACACGAACGTCGAGCAGGCGCAGGCCGATGAGCGCATCGCGCTCGCGCAGCACTGTCGGCCGGCCGAACGGGTGTAACCCGCTGCGATAGATATGCCCGGTTTGACGCTTGGTGTAGAGCAGCTGTCCATCACTGCCCATGACGCGCTGCACGCCACTTTCTCCACCACGACGGACATTGGGTTCTTCTACCCATTCACCGCGCAGGTTCCAGAAATAGTCGAAGCGGTCCTGAGAAGCAATTTCCGTTTGTGCTGCACACTGCACTGCCATCTTGTTACCTCTTGCGTAATACGTAGACCCGCCACATGGCGTAGAGCGGTAAAAAATCCAGTTGCTCCTGGATACGGAAACCCGCCTGCTCGAATTCTTTTTCAACCGTGGCAGCCGGTAACACAAACCGATTTTGGTAACCCTCCTGCCCACGCTTTTTCTCGGCGCGCTTGCGTTTCCAGGCCTTGAAGTTGCCGTCCACCCACAACGAAACAATCACGCTGTCGCGGGTGACGCGCTCGAATTCGCGCAGGATGGCCAGTCGATGTTCGGCTTCACCGATGTGATGGAGCAAGCGCATACAGAAAATGCTGTCGACGGCGTTATCGGGTAAGGCAATGTCGAATGCAGAAGTGTGCAAGGGTTGTACCCGTTTTACCACGTCGGCGGGTTGCGCCTGCATGGCCGTCTTCAACATGGACTCCGAGTTGTCGGCCCCGATGATGACACGGTTGTGTTTTTCCGCCAGCAGCGGCCAGAAACGCCCCGCTCCGCACGGTAAATCGAGGAGCAATCCTGGCTCACCGGCCAGCGTCAGCGCTTTTCGCGCCAATTGTTCGTCACGCCAGTGGGACAGTCGGCGACCAAGACCTGTCTGATGTTTGCGCAAATACTTCTGGGCGTGTTGATCGTCGTACTTTTCGGAAAAATCGAGTTTGATCGGGCCAGCCATCACTGCAGTCTCCTGAACTTCTGATGACCACCACCTTAGGTAGCGCGGTGTCAGTGTCAGGTCGTGCATTTGTGAAAAATTTGTCATGTAAAACCCGGAATTATTTCAGGGTTTTACAGAGCCGAATTTCGTTTTTCCATCAGATCCGGGAAGGGCTCAAATCCACCTCAAAACGGCAGCCATTGGGTTCCATGTTCGTCAAGCGGACGCTCCACCCCTGGTTCTCACAAATCCGCTGCACCAACGACAGTCCCAGCCCTAGCCCCTCGCCACGTTTCTCGTTGCCGCGCACGAAAGGCTCGAACATCGCCTCACGTTTTTCCTCGGGAATACCCACTCCACTGTCCTCGACCACGAACCCCGTATCCGTCAGCGCCAAACGGATAAACCCGTGCTCGGTGTAATGCAGCGCATTACGCAACAGGTTACCCATCACCGCATGCAGCAGGGTCGCGTTATAGCGGGTGTCCGGCGGATTGCCCGGCTCAACGTTCAGCGTCAGGCCCTTGGCTTCGATCGGCTCGCGCCATTGAGAAAGTAGCCCGTCGGCCACTTGGCTCAGGGTCTGCTGGGGGGCCATGCTGGCGTCTTCATGTTGAGCACGAGCCAGCATGAGGAAGGTTTGCACCAGCTCGCGCATCTCGGCACACGCACGGGCGATGCGCTCTACCTGGGCGCGCCCGCGCTGATCGATACCGGGGTTTTCCAGCAACAGCTCACAGGAACTGGCCAACACCATCAACGGCGTGCGTAGCTCGTGGCTGACGTCACTGGTGAACAATCGCTCACGGGTCAATGCTTGACGCAAACGCCCAAGGGTGGCGTCGAAGGCCACGGCCAGTTCGCCCACTTCATCGGCGGCATAATCCGGCGCCAATGGCGGCGCCAGGCCCAGCAATTGATCGCGATGACGCACCTGACGGGCCAGTCGCACCACCGGCGCCATAACCTTGCGCGCCAACACCCAGCCCAGAAATACCGCCAATGCCAGGCTCAGCACGAAACCCACCAGCACCACGGCAAACAACACCCGCTCACGCTCTTCGAAATCGCTCTGGTCCTGCATCAGCACGTAACGCCGACCGTCAACGACTTCGACCATCGCGTGATATGACAGCTGCTCGCGAAAGACTTCATGAAAGCCTGAATCCAGGTGCCGCAAATCCTTGGGTAATTCGAAGTCGCCCGGGCCGCCGCTGAAATAGAACAGTTGGTCCGGCTCGGGGCGGTGGCTCCAGTCCGACACGCTGTCCATCAGCAACAGGCGTTGCAAATCGCCGCCCAGACCTGCCGAAATCAGCTTCTCTTCCACCAGGTGCACAGTCGCCACAATGCCCATGGCGAAGGCTCCCGCCACCAGCGCGCTCATCAACGCAAAGGCGATGATGATCCGCTGAGAAAGGCTCTGCTTAAACTCCATCACGGCCCTCGGCCAAGCGATAACCGACGCCATGCACCGTGTGCAGCAAGGGCTTGTCGAACGGCTTGTCGATCACCTGGCGCAGTTGATGGACGTGGCTGCGCAGGCTGTCGCTGTCCGGGCAGTCATCGCCCCACAGGGCTTCTTCGAGGACCTCGCGGCGTAACACATGGGGGCTTTTCTGCATCAATACGGCCAGCAACTTCAGGCCCACCGGGTTGAGTTTCAGCAGACGGCCTTCGCGCGTCACTTCCAGGGTATCGAGGTCGTAGCTCAGATCGCCGACCTGCAAGGTACGGCGACCGCCCCCTTGGGCACGGCGCATGACCGCCTCGATCCGCGCGGCCAGTTCGGACAGGGCAAAGGGTTTGATCAGATAGTCGTCAGCACCGGATTTGAAGCCTTGTAAACGATCATCCAGTTGATCGCGGGCAGTGAGCATGATCACTGGCGTGTCGCGGCGGGCATCCTCGCGCAGGCGTTTGCACAGGGTGTAGCCATCGATGCCGGGCAGCATGATGTCGAGCACGATCAAGTCGTAATGCTCGGTGGCAGCCAGGTGCAGGCCTGACAGACCGTCCTGGGCGCAATCCACGGTGTAACCCTTGAGCCCCAGATAATCGGCCAGGTTGGCCAGGATATCGCGGTTGTCTTCAACCAATAGAATTCGCATCGGCACCTCCTCCGTACACAGTAACGGCTGTCTTGGCGCGCAGCTTAAGGCCAAGTGTGGCTCAGGGATAGGGCGGCGTGCAGGGGTTAAATCCGACAAAAAAACCTGAAACGGCCTTAACAACTTTTTCACCATCGATTCACAGGCTGACGACAGAGGCGTGTTCAGACTTCCGCGGTTGCGCTCTTCAGAACATTTCACTCACCAAGGAATTGCCATGGCTTCGACCGCTGCCCGCCCCGCTTCCAGGCCATTGAATATATGGCTATGCCTGGGAGTGCCCGCCATTGCGGCGATCACCCTGCTGTTGCTCGAACTGACGTCCCTGGACATGGACCTTGCCAAGCGGTTCTATGACCCGGTGGCAGGCGAGTTCATCGGACGGCACAGCTACTTCCTGGAAAACATCCTGCATGACCGGGCCAAGCAAGTGGTCATCGCCTTTTCGGTGTTCTCCATTCTGGGCTTCGTCGGCTCCTTTTTCATGGAAAGGCTCAAACCGTTCAAACGTGAACTGGGTTGCCTGGTGTTGTCTCTGGCACTGGCAACCTCGTTCGTCACCCCGGTCAAAGCAGTGACGGCCGTGCAATGCCCATGGAGCCTGGAGCAATTCGGCGGGCACGAAACCTACAGCGAACTGCTCAGCCCTCGCCCGCACACCGACAAGCCAGGCCGCTGCTGGCCCGGTGGTCATGCGGCGACTGGCTTCACATTGTTTGCGCTGTTCTTCGTGTTGCGCGACCGTCGCCCGCGGCTGGCGCGCAAAGCCTTTGTCTTCGCCTTCGCGTTGGGTTCGGTGTTTTCCATCAGCCGGATGATGCAGGGGGCACACTTCTTTTCGCACAACGTGTGGACGGCGATTTTCTGCTGGTTGATTTGTTTGGGAGCGTATTACTACATTCTTTATCGACCGGCGTCCGAGGCTGAGCGAGTAGACAGCGCGGAACCTGTCAACGTCTGATCTGACGCCTTCGCGGGCAAGCCTCGCTCCTACAGGTTCATGGCGTGCGCGGGTATTGCGTCCGACTCAATACCTGTAGGAGCGAGGCTTGCCCGCGAAGGGGCCCTCATGAACAACACACCTTTGTGACGGGCAATAAAAAACCCCGCCGGCTTAATGCCGGCGGGGTTTTTATGTACGGGGTAAGGCTGGCTTACATCATGCCGCCCATGCCGCCCATACCGCCCATGTCTGGCATACCGCCGCCAGCTGGTGCGTCGTCCTTGATCTCGGCGATCATGGCTTCGGTGGTGATCATCAGGCTGGCAATCGACGAAGCCGCTTGCAGAGCCGAACGAGTCACTTTAGCCGGGTCCAGGATACCCATTTCGATCATGTCGCCGTATTCGCCGGTCGCAGCGTTGTAACCGAAGTTACCCGAACCCTGCTTGACCTTGTCGACGACTACGCTTGGCTCGTCGCCGGAGTTGGCAACGATCTGACGCAGTGGCGCTTCAACAGCGCGACGCAGCAACTGGATGCCAACGTTCTGGTCATCGTTGTCGCCTTTCAGCTCGGAGATAGCCTGCAGAGCGCGAACCAGTGCCACGCCACCGCCAGGTACCACGCCTTCTTCAACGGCTGCACGGGTAGCGTGCAGGGCGTCTTCAACGCGGGCTTTCTTCTCTTTCATTTCAACTTCGGAACCGGCGCCAACCTTGATCACTGCAACGCCGCCGGACAGCTTGGCCAGGCGCTCTTGCAGTTTTTCACGGTCGTAGTCGGACGAAGTGTCAGCCACTTGTTGACGGATCTGGGTCACGCGAGCCTGGATGTCAGCCTCAACGCCGGCACCGTCGATCACGGTGGTGTTTTCTTTGGACAGGATCACGCGCTTGGCATTACCCAGGTGTTCCAGGGTAGTGCTTTCCAGGCTCAGACCGATCTCTTCGGAGATAACGGTACCGCCAGTCAGAACAGCGATGTCCTGCAGCATGGCCTTGCGACGGTCGCCGAAGCCTGGAGCCTTGACGGCTGCGACTTTAACGATGCCACGCATGTTGTTCACAACCAGAGTCGCCAGGGCTTCGCCTTCAACGTCTTCGGCCACGATCAGCAGTGGACGGCCGGCTTTGGCAACGGCTTCCAGTACTGGCAGCATTTCGCGGATGTTGGAGATCTTTTTGTCGACCAGCAGGATCAGCGGACCATCCAGCTCGGCGGTCATGGTCTCTGGCTTGTTGACGAAGTACGGGGACAGGTAGCCACGGTCGAACTGCATGCCTTCAACAACCGACAGTTCGTTTTCCAGGCCCGAGCCTTCTTCAACGGTGATCACGCCTTCTTTACCGACTTTTTCCATGGCTTCGGCAATGATGTCGCCGATGGAGCTGTCGGAGTTGGCCGAGATGGTGCCGACCTGAGCGATGGCCTTGGTGTCAGCGCAAGGCTTGGACAGGGCTTTCAATTCTTTGACGATCGCGATGGTCGCTTTGTCGATACCGCGCTTCAGGTCCATCGGGTTCATGCCGGCAGCGACGGCTTTCAGGCCTTCGTTGACGATCGATTGAGCCAGAACGGTAGCGGTGGTGGTGCCGTCGCCTGCGTCATCGTTGGCACGGGAGGCAACGTCTTTGACCAGCTGCGCGCCCATGTTTTCGAAGCGATCTTTCAGCTCGATTTCTTTGGCAACGGAAACGCCGTCCTTGGTGATGGTCGGAGCGCCGAAGCTCTTCTCGATGATCACGTTACGGCCTTTAGGGCCCAGGGTCGCTTTTACTGCGTCAGCCAGGACGTTGACACCGGCGAGCATTTTCTTGCGGGCGGAATCGCCGAATTTAACTTCTTTAGCAGCCATGATCGATATTCCTTAAATACTTTGTAGTAGCGGGAAAATGAGCGGGGAATCAGCCTTCGATAACGGCGAGGATTTCGCTCTCGCCAATTACCAGCAGGTCTTCGCCGTCAACTTTCACAGTGTTGCTGCCGGAGTAAGGGCCGAACACAACCTTGTCACCCACTTTCACGGCCAGCGCACGCACTTCACCGTTGTCCAGTGCTTTGCCTGGGCCTACGGCGAGGACTTCACCCTGGTTTGGCTTTTCAGCAGCCGAACCTGGCAGGACGATACCGCCAGCGGTTTTCTTTTCTTCTTCGCTGCGACGGACGACGACGCGGTCATGCAGAGGACGAAGCTTCATTGTCGATCTCTCCTAATTGTGGTTTTCATCGGCCGGTGTATTCCCGGCGGGTTTAACAAATCCGGCGGTGCCGGGTGCGGTTCGTCAAGCGAACCGCGGAAGTCTGTCTGGCGCAATTGCCAGAAACCTTGCGGTGACCGTTACATAAGGGCGCACAAGCTTATTTCAAGGGCGGGGAGCGAAATTTTTTTACGTCGAGGCCCTGAAAACCAACACGGCACCCGAAGGTGCCGTGTCGATGGAAGTGTTACTTGGAATCGCGGTGTTCGAACTCGCCTTCGATCACATTGGGCTCACGGCCCAATGGCTGCTGCGGAGCAGGACCGCCCCGTGGCTGGAGGTCATCGGCGAACGCACGCTGACGCATCGCTTGTTCCTCGGCGCGCCGACGCATTTTGTTGGCCAGCAGTCGGCGAGAGATCGGCAGCAACATGATCAGGCCCAGCACGTCGGTGACGAAGCCCGGCAGAATCAACAGACCGCCCGCCAGGGCCAGCATCAGGCCTTCGAGCATGGTCTGGGCCGGCAGCTCGCCGCGGTTCAGGCTTTCACGGGCGCGCAGCGCAGTAGCAAGACCGGCGACACGCAGCACGAACACGCCGAGCATCGAGCCGAGAATGACCAGCAGCAGGGCCGGGAAAAACCCGATCGCCCCGCTAACCTTGACGAATACGAACAGCTCCAACACCGGGAACAGTACAAAGAGCAATAAAAAAGGGCGCATCAAATGGTTCCTCAACGCAAGAATACCTTGCCAGTTTTCCTTAGATGACGTCGCCGTTTCGTGAATTCAAGCGTCGGCCACTTCATTTTTCGGCCAATGCTCGGCGTGAGCCAGGAAAACCAAGGCTTCCCGGACTTGTGTCGGCGTATTACAGGGCGTTTGAAACGGCAGCCAGTAGAGCCCCTGGCCGATGCGCAAGTGCATGCCTTCGGTGTCGATACCGGCCAATTGTGCCGGAGCGGTTTTCGGCAGACCCGCCAGCTCGACGTAGTGGGCGATGGCTTTGGCGTGATCGGCATTCATGTGCTCGACCATGCTCACTTCGGCCTTGCCGGCGAACGGGTTGGCAAGGGCCAACTGATCGATCCAGTGGATCGCACCGAAGCCGCCAATGTAGCGGTGACGTACCTCTTTAAGCACCCAGAAATCGAAATCATGGGCCTTGTGATAGTTCTGCGAATCGGGGAAATAGCGATAGTAACGCTCGGCTGCCGCCTCGATGGCAACGGGGTCTTGGAGCTTTTCTGCCTCGGCGAGGTAAGTCAGGCGACCAACGGCTTGTACGTCTTCGGCTTCACGCTCACCCACCAGCAGCGAACATTTCGGATCTTTCTGCAGGTTGTGAGTGTGCTGAGCGATGCGGCTGATAAGGATCAGCGGTCGGCCCAGCTCATCCAGGCAGTAGGGAACCACGGAGCCAAACGGAAAACCGGGCATCGCTTTGGAGTGCGTCGAGAGCACTCCACGGTATTCCTTGAGAAGCAATTCTCGGGCATGCTTAGCCACTACAACGCTCAATTTATGACTCCTTATATAGAATCCGTCAAAAAAACGGACAGGCGCCTGGTTAAAGTTCCAGCACGCCATAGGGGCAGTTCTCATGTGCAGCCAGGCCATATCAGGCTCAGATCGAGAGGCCCTCTAGAATAGAAGGAAAACCACTCCGAACTGCTATGGGGCTATGCGAATGCAACTCACTGACAAAGTAATCATTATCACCGGCGGTTGCCAGGGTTTAGGCCGCTCCATGGCCGAGTATCTCGCAGGCAAAGGCGCGAAGCTGGCGCTGGTGGACCTGAATCAGGAAAAACTCGACGCTGCCGTCGCGGCTTGCAAAGCCAAGGGTGTCGAGGCCCGCGCCTACCTGTGCAACGTTGCAGATGAAGAGCAAGTGACCCATATGGCCGCTCAGGTGGCCGACGATTTCGGCGCAATCCATGGCCTGATCAACAACGCCGGCATTCTGCGCGACGGCCTGCTGCTGAAGGTCAAGGACGGCGAAATGACCAAGATGAGCCTGGCCCAATGGCAGGCGGTGATCGACGTCAATCTGACCGGTGTGTTCCTGTGTACCCGTGAGGTCGCCGCGAAAATGGTCGAGCTGAAAAACAGCGGCGCGATCATCAATATCTCGTCGATCTCACGCGCCGGCAACATCGGCCAGACCAACTACTCCGCCGCCAAGGCCGGTGTTGCTGCGGCGACCGTGACCTGGGCCAAGGAACTGGCGCGCTACGGTATTCGCGTGGCGGGCATTGCGCCGGGTTTCATCGAAACCGAGATGACCCTGAGCATGAAGCCCGAAGCGCTGGAGAAAATGACGTCCGGGATTCCGCTCAAGCGCATGGGCAAACCTGAAGAGATCGCCCAGTCGGCAGCGTACATTTTCGAGAACGACTACTACACCGGTCGGATTCTTGAGTTGGATGGCGGGTTGCGGATCTAAAGCAAGATCACGCTCCTGTAGGAGCCAGGCTTGCCGGCGAAAGCGGGCTTGAGGACGCCTTCGCCGGCAAGCCTGGCTCCTACACAAACGATTTAATCGTCGCTGACAGTGATGTTCGGCATCGCTGGCGTCGCCGCTTCCTGCAACACAATCCGCGCGCCGACATGGCGAGCCAGTTCCTGGTAAACCATCGCAATCTGGCTGTCTGGCTCGGCGATCACCGTCGGCTTGCCGCCATCGGCCTGTTCGCGGATCAGCATCGACAGTGGCAACGAAGCCAACAGTTCGACACCGTACTGGTTGGCCAGCTTCACGCCGCCACCCTCACCGAACAGATGCTCGGCATGCCCGCAGTTGGAGCAGATGTGCACGGCCATGTTTTCCACCACGCCCAGCACCGGGATGTTGACCTTGCGGAACATCTCCACGCCCTTGCGCGCGTCCAGCAATGCCAGATCCTGCGGGGTGGTCACGATTACCGCACCGGCCACCGGGACTTTCTGCGCCAGGGTCAACTGGATATCGCCGGTGCCTGGCGGCATGTCGATGACCAGGTAATCCAGATCGCCCCAGGCCGTTTGCGTGACCAGTTGCAACAAGGCACCGGACACCATCGGCCCCCGCCAAACCATCGGCGTGTTGTCGTCAGTCAGGAAGGCCATGGACATCACTTCGACACCATGGGACTCAATCGGAATGAACCACTTCTGATCCTTGACCTTTGGTCGGGTACCTTCAGGGATGCCGAACATGATGCCCTGGCTCGGACCGTAGATATCCGCGTCGAGAATCCCGACTTTGGCGCCTTCACGGGACAGCGCGAGGGCCAGGTTGGCGGCCGTGGTGGACTTGCCCACGCCCCCCTTGCCGGACGCTACGGCCACGACGTTCTTGACGTTGGCCAACCCCGGAATCTGTGCCTGGGCTTTGTGCGCGGCAATCACACTGGTGATCTCGACGCGCGCGGTGACGACGCCGTCCAGGCCTTCGATGGCCAGTTGCAACAACTGCGCCCAGCCGCTCTTGAACAGACCGGCGGCATAGCCCAGCTCCAGCTGGACGCTGACGCGATCACCCTGGATGTCGATGCTGCGCACGCACCCGGCGCTGACCGGGTCCTGGTTCAGGTAAGGGTCGGTGTATTGGCGAAGGACGGCTTCCACCGCTGCGCGATTGACGGCGCTCATGGGCAACTCCGATAGCAAGACTGGAAAATCAGGCGGGTATCCTAACCGTTCTACATCATAGACGGCATGCCCCGCGACGATTTCTGGCAAACACATCCCTGTGGCGAGGGAGCTTGCTCCCGCTCGACTGCGCAGCAGTCGTAATCCAGCTGACGCGATCCTTCTGTCGGAACCGGGTGGCAGGGGTTAGGGCGGCTTCGCCACCCAACGGGAGCAAGCTCCCTCGCCACAAAAGCCCTCTTGCACGCAGCGAACTCATCACCACTTTTTTCAGGGCCGATGCATCCGGAAACAGGCCTGAAGGGTGAAAAATATGCGCCAGCGCTTTATAGTGGCCGACCTCCGTTTCATCAAGTAGCCGAGCCCCATGTCCGAGCCACGCAAGATCCTCGTCACCAGCGCCCTGCCCTATGCCAATGGTTCGATCCACCTCGGCCATATGCTGGAATACATCCAGACCGATATGTGGGTGCGCTTCCAGAAGCATCGCGGTAACCAATGCATTTATGTCTGCGCCGACGACGCCCACGGTTCGGCCATCATGTTGCGCGCGGAAAAGGAAGGCATCACCCCGGAACAACTGATCGCCAATGTCCAGGCTGAACACAGCGCCGACTTTGCCGAGTTCCTGGTGGACTTCGACAACTTCCACTCCACTCACGCTGAAGAAAACCGTGAGCTGTCGAGCCAGATCTACCTGAAGCTGCGCGAGGCCGGGCACATCGCCAAGCGCTCGATCACCCAGTACTTCGACCCGGAAAAGAAAATGTTCCTGGCCGACCGCTTCATCAAGGGCACCTGCCCCAAATGCGGCACCGAAGACCAGTACGGCGACAACTGCGAAAAATGCGGTGCGACCTACGCGCCGACCGACCTCAAGGATCCGAAGTCGGCAATCTCCGGCGCCACTCCGGTGCTCAAGGATTCCCAGCACTTCTTCTTCAAGCTGCCGGACTTCCAGGAAATGCTGCAAGCCTGGACCCGCAGCGGCACGTTGCAAGAAGCCGTGGCCAACAAGATCGCCGAGTGGCTGGATGCCGGCCTGCAACAGTGGGATATCTCCCGCGACGCGCCGTACTTCGGCTTCGAGATTCCCGACGAGCCGGGTAAATATTTCTACGTGTGGCTGGATGCGCCAATCGGCTACATGGCCAGCTTCAAGAACCTCTGCGCCCGCCGTCCGGACCTGGACTTCGACGCGTTCTGGGGCAAGGATTCCACCGCCGAGCTGTACCATTTCATCGGCAAGGACATCGTCAACTTCCACGCCCTGTTCTGGCCAGCCATGCTTGAAGGCGCCGGTTTCCGCAAACCGACCGGCATCAACGTACACGGCTACCTGACCGTCAACGGCCAGAAGATGTCCAAGTCCCGCGGCACGTTCGTCAAGGCGCGGACTTACCTGGATCACCTGTCGCCGGAATACCTGCGCTACTACTACGCCGCCAAGCTGGGCCGTGGCGTCGATGACCTGGACCTGAACCTCGAAGACTTCGTGCAGAAGGTCAACTCCGACCTGGTCGGCAAAGTCGTCAACATCGCCAGCCGTTGCGCCGGTTTCATCCATAAAGGCAACGCCGGTGTACTGGTAGCCGGCAACGCCGCGCCGGAACTGACCGACGCCTTTTTGGCCGCAGCGCCAAGCATTGCCGATGCCTATGAGGCTCGCGACTTCGCACGTGCCATGCGCGAAATCATGGGCCTGGCCGACCGCGCCAACGCCTGGATCGCCGACAAGGCGCCGTGGTCGCTGAACAAACAGGAAGGCAAGCACGATGAAGTCCAGGCCATTTGCGCCTTGGGCATCAACCTGTTCCGCCAACTGGTGATTTTCCTCAAGCCGGTATTGCCGCTGCTGGCCGCCGATGCCGAGGCGTTCCTGAACGTCGCCCCGCTGACCTGGAACGATCACGCCACCTTGCTCAGCAACCATCAGCTGAACGAGTTCAAACCGTTGATGACCCGCATCGACCCGGTAAAAGTACAAGCTATGACCGACGCCTCGAAAGAAGACCTGACCGCCAGCGCAACCGACACCGGCGAAGCTGCACCCGTCGGCAACGGTGAACTGGCCAAGGATCCGCTGTCGCCAGAGATCGAGTTCGACACCTTTGCCGCTGTAGACCTGCGCGTTGCGCTGATCCTCAAGGCCGAAGCCGTGGAAGGTGCCGACAAGCTGCTGCGCCTGACCCTGGACATCGGTGACGAGCAACGCAACGTGTTCTCCGGGATCAAGAGCGCCTACCCGGACCCATCCAAGCTCAATGGTCGCCTGACCATGATGATCGCCAACCTCAAGCCCCGCAAAATGAAATTCGGGATCTCTGAAGGCATGGTGATGGCGGCAGGCCCTGGCGGTGAAGAAATCTACCTGCTGAGCCCCGACAGCGGCGCCAAGCCGGGTCAGCGCATCAAGTAAGGCTCGATCCGCTGGACCGATCCCACAGTCGTGCCTGGCATGACTGTGGGTTTTTCATGTCTGGCCCATACTATCTCTCAACTCCTGCCTCACCTTGTAGGCGCTGTCGAGTGAAACGAGGCTGCGATCTTTTGACCTTGTCTTTAAAAAACAAAGTCAAAAGATCGCAGCCTGCGGCAGCGCCTACAGATTTACCCAGCAGCCCAACGATGTGTGGATACGGACGCTTCAGGTAGACTGATCATGACCGAACTGCTTCTTACGCTTATCAGCGCTGCCCTGATCAACAACCTCGTGTTGCATTGGCCGCTGGGCGTCGATCCGGTGCTGGGCAGCGAGCGGCCACAGGTCCACGCGCTGGGTATCGCGACAACGTGCCTGATGCTGATCGTCGGCATACTCGGCTATGCGCTCTACCACTGGCTACTGGTGCCATTGGGGCTGACGTCGTTGCGTCTGTTCGTGTTCCTGCCGTTGAGCGTTCTGCTGATCGCCCCCCTGCTGAAGCTGCTTTCACGGTTATTGGCGAAGCTTTCATTCGATGGTCTCTGGCCCCTGCTGCTGGGGAATGCCGGGGTACTTGGGCTGACGTTGCTCAACGCTCAAGAAGACAAGGGAGTTTTCCACGCCATAGCCCTGAGCCTTGGCGCCGGGCTGGGGTTCTGGCTGGTGCTGAGTCTGTTCAGCGACTTGCGCCAGCGCACACTCGATAACGATATCCCCCTGCCCTTTCGCGGCCTGCCGATCGAATTGATCGGCGCCGGATTGATCGCGGTGGTTTTTCTCGGATTCAGCGGGCTGATCAAAACATGAGTCTGATTCAACGCATCGACGCCCTCTTGCCGCAGACCCAATGCGGCAAGTGTGGCCACCCGGGATGCAAACCCTACGCCGAAGGCATCGCCAGCGGCGAGCCGATCAACAAGTGTCCACCGGGCGGCAGCGAAACCATTGCGGCCCTGGCCGATCTGCTGAAAGTGCCGGTGCTGGAACTGGACGTCAGTCGCGGTTCAGCACCCGCGCAGATCGCTTACATCCGCGAAGCCGAATGCATCGGCTGCACCAAGTGCATCCAGGCCTGCCCGGTCGACGCCATTGTCGGCGCGGCGAAATTCATGCACACGGTCATCGTCGACGAATGCACCGGTTGCGACCTCTGCGTGGCGCCCTGCCCGGTGGATTGCATCGAGATGCATCCGTTACCACGGGCCACGGTGCTGCCGATTGTCGGTGGGCTGGCGTTCAGCCTGGAGGAACAACAGGCCCGGGCCGCCAAGCGCAATCACGCGCGACGCCGTTTCGAACAGCGCAATGCCCGCTTGCATCGCGAAGAGCAACAGAAACTCGCCGAACGCCAGGCCCGTGCCCAACGCGCCGTGCAGCACAGCGAAGTGACGCTCGACCCGGTTCAGGCCGCACTCGAGCGCGTCCGCGCACAGAAAGCCGCCAATGCCGATGCGGCATTGAAAAAGGCCAAGGTCGATCTGGCGATGAGCCGGGCGCAGCTGAACAAGTCGCTCAAGGCCTTCGGGCATCCGCCGACCTTCGAACAGCAATCGCAACTGATCGTGCTGCAACAGCAGTTCGAAGCCGCCGAACAGGCGCTGGCGCAACTGGAAAGCGGCTCACCGCCGGTCTTAGCGCCACCTGCCCCGGCCAAAGATGCCGAGCTGAAACGGGCGAAGATCCAGCTGGCCATGCGGCGCGCCGAACTCAAGAAAGCTCAAACAAGCGAGGCGCCGGCCGAACAGATCGAAGCGTTGCAACAAGCGCTCAGCGAAGCCGAGCGTCAGGTGGATGCCTATGCCGCCCCTTGAATCGGTGGACGAACGCCTTCAACAGGCCATGAAGCTGGTATTGCTGGCCACTGTGCCGGGGATGCTGATGTTGTTCTGGCTGTACGGTTGGGGGGTGTTGATCAACCTGGTTCTGACGGCGGCAACCGCGTTGGCCGTTGAAGCGGCGGTGTTACAGCTGCGCAAGCAACCGGTAAAACCGACGTTGAGCGACGGCAGTGCGCTGGTCAGTGCGACGCTGTTGGCGCTGGCCTTGCCGCCTTATTGCCCTTGGTGGCTGACGGTTAGCGCTGCGGCGTTCGGACTGTTTTTCGGCAAGCACTTGTATGGCGGCGTCGGCAAGAATCCGTTCAATCCGGCAATGCTCGGTTTCGCGCTGGTCCTGGTGATGTTTCCCCAGCCAATGACCCATTGGCCGGCGTCCCATGGCATGGATTTGTTCGGTGGGCTGCAACAGGTGTTCGGCTTCAGCTTCGGCCAGACACCCGATGCGTGGGCCCAGGCCACGGCGCTGGACAGTCTGCGAATCAACAAAAGCCTGACCATGGACGAACTGTTCTCCGGCAATCCGGCATTCGGCCGTTTCGGCGGCCGAGGCGTGGAATGGGTCAACCTGGCGTTTCTGGCAGGCGGTGCGTTTCTGCTGCAGCGACGGGTATTCAGTTGGCATGCGCCGGTCGGCATGCTCGCCAGCCTGTTCATCATCAGCCTGTTGTGCTGGAACGGTACGGGCTCCGATTCTCATGGCTCGCCACTGTTTCATCTGCTCACCGGCGCGAGCATGCTCGGTGCCTTCTTCATCGTGACGGAACCGATATCCGGTGCAAAAAGCCCCATCGCCCGATTACTGTTTGGCGCAGGCGTGGGGTTACTGACTTACCTGATTCGCACGTGGGGCGGGTATCCGGACGGTGTGGCCTTTGCGGTTTTGCTGATGAATCTCTGTGTACCGGCGCTGGAGCGGTTTGCCGCGCCCAGACAGGAGCAGGTTGCCCCATGAACCGAGCGACGAGCGTTGTGATCCTGGTAGTGCTGGCAGGCCTGGGGATGGGCGCGACTTACCTCGTGCAGCACACCAGCGCCGCGCGCATTGCCGCCGAACAACGCCTGATCGACAGCCGCCGGTTACTGGATCTGCTACCGCCCGACAGCTACGACAATCAGCCACTGGAACACCCCCTCGGTCTCGAAAACACTCGCCTGGCCAACAGCACACTGTTGGGTGGCTATCTGGCGTCCAAGGCCGGCCAACCGAGCGCCGTGTTGCTGCGCAGCCAGACTCTGGGCTACGTCGGCTCCCTCGAATTGCTGATCGCCATCGACCGCCAAGGCAAGTTAGTGGGGGTCAAAACCCTCAAGCAATCGGAAACCCCGGGGCTGGGCGGCAAGCTCGCCGACTGGCCCAATGCCTGGCTTCAGGTGTTTACCGGCAAATCGCTAGCCGACCCCGATGACAATGGCTGGGCCTTGAAAAAGGACCAAGGGCAATTCGATCAGATCGCGGGCGCGACCATCACCTCAAGAGCGGTGATCAATGCCACCCATGACGCGCTGCGCTACTTCGATGAACACCGGCAACTGCTGATCGGGAGCAGCGCTCATGAATAAGTCATCAACCCTGCAGAACTCGCTGATGCTAACGCCGTTGATCGGTGTCACTGATTCATTGGTAACGGCCCTGGGCCTATGGCTGATGTTCGCCCTGGTGCTCAGTGTTTATGGTGTAAGCATGGGCGCTTTGCGCTCGCGACTGATGCCGGCCACACATTTGCTGGCATGCCTGCTGCTGGCGGCCACGCTGACCAGTTGTGCGGAACTTGCCACGCAAGCCTGGTCGCTCCAATGGCACCAGCACCTGGGTTTCTACGCAGGGTTGATCGCCCTGCAATGCGTTGTGCTGGAACATAATGGTTTTTTCCAGGGCACATGGCGTGATCGACTGAGTCTGTGTGGTCTGTTCGGCGCCTTGATGGCGGGCTTGGGCTTGCTGCGCGAGTTCATCGGCAACGGGACACTCGGTAGCCATCTGTCCTGGATGGCCGGTGCCACGCAACTGGACTGGCAAGGCTGGACGCTGATCGCCGACGGTGGCCTGCACCTGGCCACGCTGGCCCCTGGCGGGTTTATTCTGCTGGGACTGCTGATCGCCGCACATCAAGCCTGGACCCGCCGCCCGGCTGCCCCACATTGACTGCCTTCGAGGAAACGCATCGCCCATGAATGCCGCAAAACGTCTTGAAATTTTCCGCAGGTTTCACGAAGACAACCCTGAACCGAAGACCGAACTGGCCTACGCCTCACCGTTCGAATTGCTGATCGCCGTGATTCTCTCGGCGCAGTCGACCGATGTCGGCGTGAACAAGGCCACCGCCAAACTGTTCCCGGTGGCCAATACGCCAGCGGCGATCCATGCCTTGGGCGTCGAAGGGCTGTCGGAGTACATCAAGACCATCGGCCTGTTCAACAGCAAAGCGAAAAACGTGATCGAAACCTGTCGCTTGCTGGTGGAGCGCCATGGAGGCGAAGTACCGCAAACTCGCGAGGCGCTGGAGGCTTTACCCGGTGTCGGTCGAAAGACCGCCAACGTGGTGCTCAATACCGCCTTTCGTCAGCTGACCATGGCCGTAGACACTCACATTTTCCGGGTCAGCAACCGTACTGGCATTGCTCCCGGCAAGAACGTGGTCGAAGTGGAGCAGAAACTGATGAAATTCGTGCCCAAGGAATATCTGCTCGACGCCCATCACTGGCTGATTCTTCATGGACGCTATGTTTGCCTGGCCCGCAAGCCGCGCTGTGGCAGTTGCCGGATCGAGGATTTGTGCGAATACAAGCAAAAGACCTCGGACGATTGAGGCTCTATTAGTTTTGTTGATGGATCGATTGAAAAAATCTTTTTTACCCGCCGGGAAATTGTCGATATAAGGAGCGCCAAAGGGCAGCCTTAGCCTGGAGTTAACCTTATGAGCACTGGCAAAGAGCAATTGGACGTAGAAGACGACTTCACCCCCGTTGAGGCCGATGACGCAGAGCCGGTAGTGGAAGTGGCAAAGACCAACCTGAGCAAACGCCGCACCATCGACAATCTGCTGGAGGAGCGCCGACTGCAGAAGCAATTGGCCGATTACGATTTTGACTTATGACACTTAAAAGCCTCCCGAAACGGAGGCTTTTTACTAAGTGCCGACCCCTGATAAACGCCCGTTCATCCGTCAAACGCTGACAGCTTCATACCAGGCCATTGCGTTGAGCCAATTCGATCAGGTCGACCAGTGAGCGAGCATTAAGCTTTAACAGCAGACGCGTTTTGTAAGTACTGACGGTTTTATTGCTGAGGAACATTCCATCGGCGATCTCCTTGTTTGTCTTTCCTCGGGCCAGCTGTTGCAGGACCATCATCTCTCGCCCGGACAAACGATCCACCATATCGGCTTCACTGGCGTTCCCAAGACTGGAACGCACGGTATGCAGAGCCTGATTGGGAAAATAGCTGTAGCCTGACAGTACGGCTTTTATTGCACTGAGCAACTCAGTGAGATCCTGTTGTTTGCAGACATATCCCGCGGCACCCGATTGCATGCAACGCATGGAAAAATGCCCTGGCGCCTGGGACGTCAATATCAGAACTTTAAGAGGCATCGCCGTCGATGCCAGACGCGCGATGACTTCCAACCCATCCAGCTTCGGTATTCCAATATCCAGAATGACAATATCCGGCATTAGTTCACGGGCAAGTTGTAATGCATCTACACCATTATCTGTTTCTGCAATGACTTCGTAGCCATGACGTTCCATTAGCATACGTACCGCAAGACGAATGACGGGGTGATCATCCACGATCAGCACTTTATTCATGGGCAAGTCCAATTTCGCTGTTCGAATTTTTAGAGCCCGCACCATAGCCTAGTCGTTTCACCCATGGCATGCCATCACCCCCGGCCACCCGCAGCGAGAGACATGGCCTACAAACAACACGGATTATTCCTACAAAAAATCATTGCATATCGTGAGTCATGAGATTGCTACTCGCCGTACACTGCTCAGCACTTGGACGGTTATTTGTATCGACTTTCAACCAAAAAACACAAGAACAGGGTCTCACACTAGTCATCCGACAGACTTCGGCTATTGAGCTACTCTTAAAAGTAACGAGCATTTTCCAGCCCCTGTACAACTCGATTCGAATGGCTTATGAAAGCTCACACACAGCAACATTTCACCCACAGAATAAACCCATATAACTTTAAAACAAATGAATAGTCACACCCGAACCAAGAACAATACAGTTACTATAACGACCCACATCACCCACTAAAAAGAGCCCGACATAACAACAGAAAAATCTCATTCATTAATTATCACCCCAAGACCCACACTCACAAACAAATCGAGAAGAAATAATATCTCATGAGCAGAAGACATGATAAAACTCAAAAAAAGAATCACCAACCCCATGACAATCATTGCAATATTTGCAGCACTGTCTGAAACATCGGCCGCCGTGTCCCTCCCCTTTCTCGACAACAAGGATAGAGAACTCTATGTCTGGTTTCTGATTAGTTTCCCCTTTTATTTACTTTTTCTTTTTTTCGTCACACTCAATTTCAACTATCGATCGCTTTACGCGCCCTCCGATTTCAAAAAAGAGGAACACTTCATGAAGGTCATGGGGAACGTTAATCGATCAGGAAGCGACCCGGCACCGCATGAAAGCTCGACCCAGCACCATGTACGCCTGCCCCAGCACTTGAAAGACCTGCATATCATTGATGCACGGTGGATGAGCAACAAAATGGCATTCAGCGCCTTGGTGGAGAAAATCCAGCAAGCACAGGAAAACCCGGCTCAGATGATCGTGTTTCTCACCTGTGCCGAGTCGGAGACGTTGCTGAAGGAAAGTGCACTCAGGCATTCAAAGCACACCAAGAAACGCAACGGCGCGACGTTCTGCATCGCTTACAATTTGAATTCACACGAGCTGACGATGATTGGTCAAAATCTTTACAGGCACACAGCAGCCAGCTCTTGAAGAGCCATTGGAGAAAGAAGCGAAGAAAGGTATTGACAAAGGCAAGAAGAAAAGCTGAATACGACAGGGTATCCCTCTTTCAGATGTGTGGCCTCATCAGCGAGGCCACACATCCATTACCGACTCAAAGGTCTCAGAAAAGCTTCCGGCCTTTGTTCGCCGCGATGCGCATGCGCAAGGCGTTGAGCTTGATGAAGCCCGCCGCATCGGCCTGGTTGTAGGCGCCGCCATCTTCCTCGAAGGTCGCAATGTTGGCGTCGAACAACGACTCGTCGGACTTGCGGCCGGTGACGATCACGTTGCCCTTGTACAGCTTCAGGCGCACTACGCCGTTCACGTGGGCCTGGGAAGCATCGATCATCTGTTGCAGCATCAGACGCTCAGGGCTCCACCAGTAACCGGTGTAGATCAAGCTGGCGTATTTAGGCATCAGCTCGTCTTTGAGGTGAGCCACTTCGCGGTCCAGAGTGATCGATTCGATCGCACGGTGAGCGCGCAACATGATGGTGCCGCCCGGGGTCTCGTAGCATCCGCGGGACTTCATGCCGACGTAGCGGTTTTCGACGATGTCCAGACGGCCGATACCGTGTTCGCCACCGATCCGGTTCAAGGTCGCCAGCACGGTGGCCGGGGTCATTTCGACGCCGTCCAGTGCGACGATGTCGCCGTTGCGGTAGGTCAGTTCCAGGTACTGCGCTTTATCAGGAGCCTTCTCCGGGGAGACGGTCCATTTCCACATGTCTTCTTCGTGCTCGGTCCAGGTGTCTTCCAGCACGCCGCCTTCATAGGAGATGTGCAGCAGGTTGGCATCCATCGAATACGGGGATTTTTTCTTGCCGTGACGCTCGATCGGGATGTTGTGCTTTTCAGCGTAATCCATCAGCTTTTCACGGGAGAGCAGGTCCCATTCGCGCCAAGGAGCAATCACTTTCACGCCTGGCTTCAAGGCGTAGGCGCCCAGTTCGAAACGAACCTGGTCGTTGCCCTTGCCGGTCGCGCCGTGGGAAATGGCGTCAGCGCCGGTTTCGTTGGCGATTTCGATCAAGCGCTTGGCGATCAACGGACGAGCGATGGAAGTACCCAGCAGGTACTCGCCTTCATAAACGGTGTTGGCGCGGAACATCGGGAACACGAAATCGCGCACGAATTCTTCGCGCAGATCGTCGATGTAGATTTCTTTTACGCCCATGGCCTGTGCCTTGGCGCGGGCCGGTTCGACCTCTTCGCCCTGACCCAGGTCAGCGGTGAAGGTCACTACTTCACAGTTATAAGTATCCTGCAGCCACTTGAGGATCACCGAAGTGTCCAGGCCGCCGGAATACGCCAGAACGACCTTGTTTACGTCCGCCATGCCATCACTCCACGGGGTTCTACGGAAAGCCGTCAAGTCTACCGCTCATGCAGGATAATTTACAGAGGCGCGACAGCTTATGACGACGAAGCGACAGATTATGTCGAGCGAGCGACGATTTCAGCAGGTTCAGGTGGTCTTCGCGCTGCCCGCGGAAGCGGTGGCTTGAGGCGCCGGTTGCTCGGTCGGCGCTACCCGTTCAAGACGTACGGCAACCCGGCGGTTCTTCGCCCGATTGGCGGCATTGGTGTTCGGCGCCAGAGGATAGCGCTCACCGTGAAAACGCAGGGTGATCTGCGATTCCTGAATACCATTGGCCTTGAAGAAATCCATCACGGCCAGCGCCCTGCGTCGCGACAGTTCGCGGTTGGTCAGGCGGTTACCGCTGTTATCGGAATGGCCGTCGAGTTCAATGTGGTTGACCGTCGGATCGGCTTTCATGAACTCCAGCATGACCTGCAGATGGGCCTTGGCTTGGGCGTCGAGATCGATGCCCTCCCCCGGAAAGCCGACTTCGGATTGCTTCACCTGTTCAAAATTCTGCGGCAGCAACTTGGCCACGCAACCCTGATAGTCACTGTAGGCCTTGCTGAATTTGACCGGCAGCAGGCGAACTTCAGATACCCGACCGTCACCCGAGGAGTGTCGAACGACCGGGCTGCGACCGTCCATCAACCCACTGATCAGGCGCCCGGCCTGAACTTGCGAGCTGTTGAACAGCACGTTGCCACTGCCGATTCGCACCGAGCCCAGGTTGATGTCGCCACGCCCCGGCTGCCATGGCGCAGCGGCCGCCAGCAAGGTCGCGGAACCGCCACCGATCATCGAGTTGTAGGCCTTCAGACGAAATGTCGCCTGCTCGCCAGCGCGGCGCACGAACTCCCCCGAACCGAAATCGGTGATGGGTTGAGTCAGGCGGCATTCGAACTTGTCACCTTCGACCGTCCACTCGATGCTCTCCAGACGGGTCTGGAAAGTGAGCGCCATCGCGGGAAGGCTGGCAAACACACTGAGCAAGGCTAAATAACGCTGGCGCACGGGAGGCTCCACTGGCTTCTGCAACAAAAAGACCGACACACATATTTACGGCGTACCTGTTGGATATCGGAAGCTTGCTGCAAAACTTGATAGCGAGTGCCTGCAAGAGTCTTTTCCGGTAGCATTCCCCTGAGTTTGACCCGCCTGGAATCCCCTCATGTCCGACCGCCTGACCCTGCTGCGTCCCGACGACTGGCATATTCATCTTCGCGATGGTGCTGTGTTGACCAATACCGTCGCGGATGTCGCGCGCACCTTTGGTCGCGCCATTATCATGCCCAACCTGGTACCGCCGGTGCGCAACGCGGCTGAAGCCAATGGCTATCGCCAGCGGATTCTCGCCGCGCGTCCGGCCGGCAGCCGCTTCGAACCGCTGATGGTGCTGTACCTGACCGACCGCACTCAACCCGAAGAAATTCGTGAGGCCAAGGCCAGCGGTTTCGTCTACGCCGCCAAGCTGTACCCGGCCGGCGCGACCACCAACTCGGATTCTGGCGTCACCAGCATCGACAAGATTTTCCCTGCACTCGAGGCCATGGCCGACGTCGGGATGCCCTTGTTGGTTCATGGTGAAGTCACCCGTGGCGATGTCGATGTTTTCGATCGCGAAAAAATCTTCATCGACGAGCACATGCGTCGAGTGGTCGAGCGTTTCCCGACCCTCAAAGTGGTGTTTGAACACATCACCACCGCTGACGCCGTGCAGTTCGTCAACGAGGCTTCGGCCAATGTCGGCGCAACCATCACCGCGCATCACCTGCTGTACAACCGCAACCACATGCTGGTGGGCGGGATTCGGCCGCACTTCTACTGCCTGCCGATCCTCAAGCGTAATACCCACCAGGAAGCCCTGCTCGACGCCGCTACCAGCGGCAGCGACAAGTTTTTCCTCGGCACCGACTCGGCGCCCCATGCCCAGCACGCCAAAGAAGCGGCTTGCGGTTGTGCCGGTTGCTACACCGCTTATGCCGCGATCGAGATGTATGCCGAAGCCTTTGAACAGCGCAACGCGCTGGACAAGCTCGAAGCCTTCGCCAGCCTCAATGGCCCGCGTTTCTACGGCCTGCCGGCGAACACCGATCGCATCACCCTGGTTCGCGATGAGTGGACCGCCCCAACCAGCCTGCCGTTTGGCGAGCTGACTGTAATCCCGCTGCGCGCCGGTGAAAAACTGCGCTGGCGCCTGCTGGAGGAACACGCGTGAGTGAAGACCATTTCGACGACGAACAGGACGGTAATGGCGGCGGAGGCGGTTCCCGCCATCCAATGGCGGCCAGGTTCCGTGGTTACCTGCCGGTCGTTGTCGACGTAGAAACCGGTGGCTTCAACTCGGCCACCGATGCCCTGCTGGAAATCGCCGCCACCGTGATCGGCATGGATGAAAAAGGCTTTGTGTACCCTGAGCACACCTATTTCTTCCGGGTCGAGCCTTTCGAAGGCGCGAACATCGAAGCGGCAGCCCTGGAATTCACCGGGATCAAGCTCGATCACCCGCTCCGCATGGCGGTGAGTGAAGAAGCGGCCCTGACCGATATCTTCCGTGGTGTGCGCAAGGCTCTGAAGGCCAACGGTTGCAAACGGGCGATTCTGGTCGGGCACAACAGCAGCTTCGACCTGGGCTTCCTCAACGCCGCTGTCGCGCGCCTGGACATGAAACGCAACCCGTTTCACCCGTTCTCCAGTTTCGATACGGCGACCCTCGCCGGCCTGGCCTATGGTCAAACCGTATTGGCCAAGGCCTGCCAGGCAGCCGATATCGACTTCGACGGTCGCGAGGCCCACTCGGCCCGCTACGACACCGAGAAGACGGCTGACCTGTTCTGCGGCATCGTCAATCGCTGGAAACAAATGGGCGGCTGGGAAGACTACAACGACTGATCCATCACTGATCTCCCTCTCCACAAGTGAACAGCCTGGGTTTATCCCGCCCATAAAAAAACCGGCCTTGGCGGCCGGTTTTTTTATGCCTCGAACGTGCCTTACAGCGCAGCAGCGTTCTCGGTCAGGTAAGCCGCAACACCTTCGGTGGAAGCGGTCATGCCTTTGTCGCCTTTTTTCCAGTTGGCAGGGCAAACTTCGCCGTGCTCTTCGTGGAATTGCAGAGCGTCGACCAGACGGATCAGCTCTTCGATATTACGGCCCAGCGGCAGGTCGTTGATGATCTGCGAGCGAACAACGCCTTTGTCGTCGATCAGGAACGCGCCACGGAAAGCCACGCCGCCTTCGGACTCAACGTCGTAGGCCTTGGCGATTTCGTGCTTCAGGTCGGCCGCCATGGTGTAGCGAACTTCGCCGATGCCACCGTTGTTGACCGGGGTGTTGCGCCAAGCGTTGTGGGTGAAGTGCGAGTCGATCGAAACGGCTACCACTTCCACGTTGCGTGCCTTGAAATCAGACATGCGGTTGTCCAGAGCGATCAGCTCGGACGGGCAAACGAAGGTGAAGTCCAGTGGGTAGAAGAACACCAGGCCGTATTTGCCTTTGATGGCCGAGGACAGGGTGAAGCTGTCTACGATTTCGCCATTGCCGAGTACGGCCGGTACGGTGAAGTCAGGGGCTTGTTTGCCTACGAGTACGCTCATTGGATATCTCCTGGTGTAATAACGGTGAAGTACAGGGTTCGTATCAGCCTGCCACCCTCAGGCGACAGCCCTGTGACACGATCCCCCTTCGCAAAAGGCCGACCATCATACACCGCGTTTTTGACCTGTCCTCAACGGTTTTTTCTGCCAGGTGAAAGGCCGCTGCTATATTTTCCTCATGGAAGGTGTGAGAAGAAACCGTTCGTCAGTCACATGCCCTTATGACGAAAACCTTTCAGAAACCACTTTGACAATCATTCTCGTTAACATTAAGATCCATCGCAATTGAGTCACAACCAGCGACGGTTTTCACTTATGTATGTCTGCCTCTGCACTGGCGTCACCGACGGTCAAATCCGCGATGCAATCTATGAAGGTTGCTGCAGCTATCGGGAAGTCCGTCAGGCCACTGGCGTTGCCAGCCAATGCGGTAAATGCGCCTGCCTTGCCAAGGAAGTGGTCCGCGAAACCCTGGGCAAACTGCAATCGGCCCAGGCGGCTATCCCCTACCCCGCAGAATTTACCGCTGCATAATTACCGTATTTCAAAGAACCGGACTTGATGTCCGGTTTTTTTATGTCTGGAAATCAATCGCTTAGGCTCTAGACGCGGAACACAAACATTCTTATTCCGATTAATTTTCATTTAAGTTTCAATAACTTAGGTTTGACACTCTTAATTACGCGGCTCAAACTCTGCCTTATAGACAGCTACTCAGGGCAGGACCCCATCATGAAAGGCGACGTTACAGTCATCCAGCATCTCAACAAGATCCTTGCCAATGAGCTGGTCGCGATCAACCAATACTTTTTGCATGCACGCATGTATGAAGATTGGGGCCTGAACAAGCTCGGCAAGCACGAGTACCACGAATCCATCGACGAGATGAAGCACGCTGACAAGCTGATCAAACGCATCCTGTTCCTTGAAGGCCTGCCGAACGTCCAGGACCTGGGCAAGCTGCACATCGGCGAACACACCAAGGAAATGCTTGAGTGTGACTTGAAGATCGAGCGCGACGGCCATGCCGATCTGAAAGTTGCTATCGCTCACTGCGAAACTGTCGGCGACTTCGGTAGCCGTGAACTGCTCGAAGACATTCTTGAATCCGAAGAAGAACATATCGACTGGCTGGAAACCCAACTGGGCCTGATCGATAAAGTCGGTCTTGAGAACTATCTGCAGTCGCAGATGGGCGAAGAGTAAATGCTACGCCGCTAATCGCGATGCAATAAAAAGCCCCGCTCTCTTTTATAGAGGCGGGGCTTTTTTGTGTGCGCTGTCTTGTCCTGAATATTGTTTACACAGGCACGCTCTTGTTGGAGCGAGCGGGCGGCGATCCCTGTGGCGAGGGAGCTTGCTCCCGCTTGAGTGCGTAGCACTCACAAAACCTTCATCGACTGTAAGGATTTTGGGGCCGCTTTGCGACCCAGCGGGAGCAAGCTCCCTCGCCACACCGCCCACTCCAAGTACCGAATCAGGCGTCGGTCTTGTTGGCAGCAGCAGCTTCAACAGCGGCTTTGATCGTCGCTTGCAACGAACCATCAGCAGCCATTTCAGTCATGATATCGCTACCGCCGACCAGTTCGCCGCCGACCCACAGTTGCGGGAAGGTTGGCCAGTTGGCGTACTTTGGCAGGTTGGCGCGGATTTCCGGGTTCTGCAGGATGTCCACATAGGCAAACTTTTCGCCACAGGCCATAACAGCCTGAGCGGCTTTCGCGGAGAACCCACACTGTGGGGCATTCGGCGAGCCTTTCATGTAAAGCAGAATGGTGTTGTTGGCAATCTGCTCTTTAATCGTTTCGATGATATCCATGGAGCACCTCGGCTGAACTTTCCGACTCAGTGGTCGGCACGGTGGCGCATTGTAACGGAAACCCGAGCGCCATGCTCGGCCTCCCCGACAGTCATGTTCACGCCGCCGCCACGGTCACCGGTACGCCGTTCAACGCCGCGTTGCCCGACAACTCATCGAGCTGACATTCGTCAGTCAGGTCATTGGCGCTGGAGCCGGGTTGGCCGCTGGCAATTGTCATCTGCACACCCGGTCGCGCGTGACCCCAACCGTGAGGAAGGCTGACCACTCCTTTCATCATATCCAGGCTGGCGATCACTTCAACCTCGATCACGCCGACCCGCGAACTGACGCGCACCCGCTGCCCGTCGCTGAGCCCGCGGCTGGCCAAGTCGTCCGGGTGCATCAGCAGTTGATGACGCGGCTTGCCCTTCACCAGGCGGTGATAGTTGTGCATCCATGAGTTGTTGCTGCGCACATGGCGGCGGCCGATCATCAGCAACTCATCGGCTGCCGGTGCTTGCAGTGCCGCGAAGCGCGTCAGGTCGGCGAGGATCTCGACGGGTGCTGCCTGGACTCGCTGATTGGCCGTTTTCAAGCGTGGCGCCAGGTTGGGTTTGAGCGCCCCGAGATCGATACCATGAGGATGATCGAACAAGGTCGCCAGCGACAGCTTGTGTTCCGAAGCGTCGCCATACAGGCCCATCCGCAGCCCTCGGTCGATCATCTGCGCCGGCGCGATGGTCGGTTTCAGCTCCTTGCCAGTCTTCGCCGCAAAGGCTTTGGCCAGCCCGACGAAAATTTCCCAGTCATGCAGCGCGCCTTCGGGCTTGGCGAGGATCGCCCGGTTGAAGCGGGTGACGTTGCGCACCGCGAACATGTTGAACGTAGTGTCGTAATGATCGTTTTCCAGCGCAGACGTCGACGGCAGAATCAGGTCGGCATAACGCGTGGTTTCATTGATATACAGGTCAACGCTGACCATGAACTCCAACCCCTCCAGCGCTTGCTCGAGTTGTCGGCCATTGGGCGTGGACAGCACCGGATTACCCGCCACGGTGATCAGCGCGCGAACCTGCCCTTCCCCTTCGGTGAGCATCTCTTCGGCCAGCGCCGACACCGGCAGTTCTCCAGCGTATTCCGGACGTCCAGACACCCGGCTCTGCCATCGGTTGAAATGCCCGCCCGAGGTCGATGCCACCAGATCCACCGCAGGCTCGGTGCACAACGCACCGCCCACCCGGTCGAGGTTGCCGGTGACCAGATTGATCAGTTGCACCAGCCAATGGCACAGGGTACCGAAAGCCTGGGTCGAAACGCCCATACGGCCGTAGCAGACCGCCGTCGGCGCTGCCGCGAAGTCCCGTGCCAATTGGCGGATCTGCTCGGCGGGCACCGCGCACAGCGGGCTCATGGCTTCGGCGGTGAACCCTGCGATTGCCTCACGCACTTTATCCAGGCCATCGACCGGTAAATGACTGTCGTGGGTCAAGCCTTCGGCAAACAAGGTATTGAGCAGCCCGAACAACAGCGCCGCATCGCCACCGGGGCGCACGAACAAATGCTGATCGGCAATCGCCGCCGTTTCGCTGCGACGCGGATCGACCACCACCACTTTGCCGCCCCGCGCCTGAATCGCCTTGAGGCGCTTCTCTACATCCGGCACAGTCATGATGCTGCCGTTGGAAGCCAGTGGATTGCCGCCCAGGATCAGCATGAAATCGGTGTGATCGATGTCCGGAATCGGCAACAGCAAACCGTGGCCGTACATCAAATGACTGGTCAGGTGATGGGGCAACTGGTCGACCGACGTCGCGGAAAACCGGTTGCGGGTTTTCAACAAGCCGAGAAAGTAATTGCTGTGGGTCATCAACCCGTAGTTGTGCACGCTGGGGTTGCCCTGATAGACCGCCACCGCGTTCTGCCCGTGACGCTCCTGAATCGCCGCCAGGCGTTCGGCCACAAGGCTGAAAGCATCTTCCCACTCGATAGGCTGCCATTCGCGGCCTACTCGCAGCATCGGCTGACGCAGGCGATCCGGATCGTTCTGGATGTCTTGCAGGGCAACCGCTTTGGGGCAGATATGCCCGCGGCTGAAGGTGTCCTGTGGATCACCCTTGATCGAGGTGATCTGTACACCGCTGCCTTCGACCTCGGTGGTTTCGATGGTCAGGCCGCAGATGGCTTCACACAGGTGGCACGCACGGTGATGGAGAGTCTTGGTCATGGCCAGTCTCTGTTTTGTTCTGGGCGGGCAATATCGGCCGCGGGAACAAAACTATGGCGCGCGACCCACTCCTTGGCCAGCGACGTTCGTCTTGTGAATCGGCGGCCATCAGGCCAGCCAATGGCAGCAAGGGATCAGTTCGACGGCAGACTCGGCGGCGCCTGCAACTGGATCTCCTCGATGGTTTCGATCTGCTCATGGGCAACATGCACGCCGGTGAGCTCGCCGATCAGTCGCCAATGCTCGTCGAGCCCGGCGCTGACGGTGGCCATGCGGTCGATCATGCGCCGGCCAGCTACCTTCGTGACTTCGTCTTCACTGCGCAACAGCTCGAAAGACATCGAGGTCATGGAAGCAGTGAGGTGGGTCAGGGAGCGGGCCGTAAGGCCGAGTAGCTCCATCAACAGCTGTTCTTTCGATTCCATTCCAAGGGCTTCCTGCGTCGCTCGTGCTCTAGTTATAACCCAGCACTTTGCTTTAGCAAATGTTTCGGACAAGACACAACGCCCGCCAAAGGCCCGAATGACAGGTCAAAAACCGACCGCCAGCGTGTCGCCCGCGCCCTGTTTGATTGCCAAGCCCGGCGAGCGCGGTGTACAAATGGTTGGCTGCTGTCAGGAAACAGGCTTCAAAAGCGCTACTGCGGTCACCCGTAGCCCCTCTGAAATCCCCTAAACACCGTAGCCCATTGGAAAAACGCGACATTTAATGTCAATATCGCGCCTTCCCCTATTTCGTCGCCCCGTGCGGCTTACGCCGCAGGTCTCGCCCGTTTTTCAGTTAAACAAGGCTTTGAGTATCTGCGGTCTGTTGCAAAAAGGTAGTCAATGATGAGCGCAAGGCACTTTCTCTCCCTGATGGATTGCACGCCCGAAGAGCTGGTCAGCGTGATCCGTCGAGGCGTTGAGCTCAAGGACCTGCGTAACCGCGGCGTACTGTTCGAGCCTTTGAAGAACCGCGTCCTGGGGATGATCTTCGAGAAGTCCTCGACCCGCACCCGTATCTCGTTTGAAGCCGGCATGATCCAGCTCGGTGGCCAGGCGATCTTCCTGTCGCCACGCGATACGCAACTGGGTCGCGGCGAGCCGATCGGCGACTGTGCCATCGTCATGTCGAGCATGCTCGATGCGGTGATGATCCGTACCTTTGCCCACAGCACCCTGACCGAATTCGCCGCCAACTCCCGCGTGCCGGTGATCAACGGCCTGTCCGATGACCTGCACCCATGCCAGTTGCTGGCCGACATGCAAACTTTCCTCGAACACCGCGGTTCGATTCAAGGCAAGACCGTGGCCTGGATCGGCGATGGCAACAACATGTGCAACAGCTATATAGAAGCGGCGATCCAGTTCGACTTCCAGTTGCGCATCGCCTGCCCGGAAGGTTACGAACCCAACCCTGAGTTCGTGGCTAAAGCCGGCGATCGGGTGACCATCATCCGCGATCCACAGGAAGCCGTGCGCGGCGCGCATCTGGTGAGCACCGACGTCTGGACCTCCATGGGCCAGGAAGAGGAAACCGCCAAGCGCCTGAAGTTGTTCGCACCGTTCCAGGTCAACCGTGCCCTGCTCGACCTGGCCGCGCCGGACGTGCTGTTCATGCATTGCCTGCCGGCCCACCGCGGCGAGGAAATCAGCCTTGACCTGCTCGACGACTCGCGCTCGGTGGCCTGGGATCAAGCCGAAAACCGTCTTCACGCACAAAAGGCCCTGCTTGAGTTTCTGGTCCCGCCTTCGTACCACCACGCATGAGCCAGACCTTACTGCTGAACCTGCGCAACCTGGCCTGCGGTTACCAAAACCAGCGGGTCGTGCAGAACCTCAACCTGCATTTGAATGCCGGCGATATTGGTTGCCTGCTGGGGTCTTCGGGCTGCGGCAAAACCACCACCCTGCGGGCAATTGCCGGATTCGAGCCGGTGCATGAAGGTGAAATCCAGCTGGCGGGCGAGACCATCTCCAGCGCCGGTTTCACCCTCGCCCCGGAGAAACGCCGGATCGGCATGGTATTTCAGGATTACGCACTGTTTCCGCATTTGAGCGTGGCCGAGAACATCGCTTTCGGGATCCGCAAGCATCCGCAAAAGGATCGGGTCATCGAAGAGCTGCTGGAACTGGTCAATCTGAAAAACCTCGGCAAGCGCTTCCCCCATGAACTGTCCGGCGGCCAGCAGCAACGTGTCGCCCTCGCCCGCGCCCTGGCGCCGGAACCGCAACTGCTGCTGCTCGATGAGCCGTTCTCCAACCTCGACGGCGAACTACGACGCAAGCTCAGCCATGAGGTACGCGCCATTCTCAAGGCTCGCGGCACCAGTGCAATCCTGGTGACCCACGATCAGGAAGAAGCCTTCGCGGTCAGCGACCATGTCGGTGTTTTCAAGGAAGGTCGCCTGGAGCAGTGGGACACGCCCTACAACCTCTATCACGAACCACTGACGCCATTCGTGGCCAGTTTCATTGGCCAGGGTTACTTCATTCGCGGTCAGTTGAGCAGCCCGGAATCGGTGCAGACCGAGTTGGGTGAATTGCGCGGCAACCGTGCCTACACTTGGCCAATCGGTTGTGCTGTGGATGTGTTGTTGCGTCCGGACGATATCGTCTATGCGCCGGACAGCCCACTGAGGACACAGATTGTCGGCAAGAGCTTCCAGGGGGCATCAACCCTGTACCGCTTGCAGTTGCCTACAGGCGCACAGCTGGAGTCGATTTTCCCGAGTCATGCCGATCATCTGGTCGGTGCTGAAGTAGGTATTCGGGTGGCGGCTGAACACCTGGTGTTGTTCCAGGCGTCCGGCAGTACGGCGGCGCAAATTCCGGTGATCGAATCCGGTGTTCGGCGGTACAGCTCCGCCAGCTGACACCAGAATCTGTAGGAGCGAGGCTTGCCCGCGAAGGCGTCGTGTCAGTCAATGATGATGTCGACTGACACGACGCCTTCGCGGGCAAGTCGGATCGCCGCACCGCTCGCTCCTACAAAAAAATCATCCGAGCAATAATTTGCCGCTCGCAACCAGCGTTGCATTCCCGCCAATACTCACTCGATCCCCTTCCAGCTGGCAAAACAACTCCCCGCCCCGCGCCGAGCACTGATAAGCCGTCAGACTCGACTTGCTCAAGCGTTCCGCCCAGTACGGAATCAGGCTGCAGTGGGTCGATCCGGTCACCGGGTCTTCGTTGATACCGATTGCTGGCGCAAAGTACCGCGATACAAAATCATGCGTGTTGCCCTTGTCCGTCACAATGGCGCCTGGCCACGGCAGTTTTGCCAGCGCAACCATGTCCGGCTGACAATCGAGCACGGCTTGCTCGGACTCCAGTACCACGAACAATTCTTTGGAACCCAACACATCGACTGCTTTCACACCCAAGGCGTGCTCGACATCCAGGGTCACGCCCACTTCTGTCGGCACGATGGCCGGGAAATCCAGCCACAAGCGCGCGCCCTCACGGCTGACACTCAGCGGGCCGGACTTGCAGATAAAGTCCAAACGTTCGGCCGGCTCCCTATAGATTTCAAACAGAACATAGGCGCTGGCCAGGGTCGCATGGCCGCATAACGGGACTTCGGTGGTGGGAGTAAACCAGCGGATGTGCCAGACAGGACCCTCACGCACCAGAAACGCGGTTTCGGCGAGGTTGTGTTCGGCGGCGATTTTTTTGCATCAACTCATCGTCGAGCCAGGTATCGAGCCGGTAAACCATCGCCGGGTTGCCACTGAACGGCCGATCACTGAACGCGTCGACCTGATGAAACTCTAGCTGCATGCCACTTCTCCCTTTTTCAGGTCGACGAGCATGGAGCCACGAAGAGTCCTTCACCAGTGACAGAGCGAATCAATTTTCACCATACACCACCGGGCTGAACGCCCGAGGCCTTCTGCTCAGGCGCGACCGATATCGGCGAACTTCGCCTGGGTGTGTTCGGCCAATACGGCGGGCGCCAGCTCAACTTCCAGACCACGCCGTCCGGCACTGACGAAGATGCTGGAAAAAGGCTGAGCTGAACTGTCAATAAAGGTACGCAGGCGCTTCTTCTGCCCGAGCGGACTGATACCCCCTAACAGATACCCTGTCGATCGCTGTGCTGCGGCGGGATCGGCCATTTCGACTTTCTTCACGCCAGCAGCATGCGCCAGCGCCTTCAAGTCCAGACTTCCGACGACCGGCACCACTGCCACCAACAGTTCCCCCTTTTCGCTGGCCGCCAGCAATGTCTTGAACACTTGGGCCGGGTCCAGCCCCAGTTTTTCCGCGGCCTCCAGACCATAGGACGCGGCCTTCGGATCATGTTCGTAACTGTGCACGCGATGTTCGGCACGAACTTTTTTCAACAAATCCAATGCGGGGGTCATGGCAGCTCCAAGCTTGGCGGCAGAAGAAAAAATACTGCGCAGATTCTAGGTCATTGATCGATAAAAGGCTCTATTACAACGCTATTTCAAAAGCTTGGCCGGGCTTCTGGGCCGTTCGTCCACGGTCAGCCTGCCCGATGAACGATGCGGTCATTCACGTGACTAATAGTTGAAATGTGACTGACAGTTCACTTTCGACCTTTGACAGCAGCGTTTCTTGTCTATATTTTTTCGATTCTGAATACTGTACGAATGTCTCACTGCAGCACCCAGCAGCAAGCCGAGCCCAGGATGGGGATCCTCCTCGGTGAAAATCGCGCTTTGACCTTGATGAAAAAGCGCCAGACAACAACAAAAACGAGGTTTTCAATGACAACTGCTTTACAACAACCGTCGCTCTCGAGCCAATGCATGGCCGAGTTTTTGGGTACTGCACTGCTAATCTTTTTCGGTACTGGCTGTGTTGCCGCGCTCAAGGTGGCGGGTGCCAGCTTCGGGCTATGGGAAATCAGCATCATCTGGGGGGTTGGCGTCAGCATGGCGATCTACCTCACCGCCGGCGTTTCCGGTGCGCACCTCAATCCTGCCGTGAGTATCGCGCTGAGCATTTTCGCTGACTTCGAAAAGCGCAAACTGCCGTTCTATATCCTCTCCCAAGTGGCCGGCGCCTTCTGCGGGGCCTTGTTGGTTTACACGCTGTACAGCAACCTTTTCTTCGATTTCGAACAAACTCACCAAATGGTTCGTGGCACCCAGGCCAGCCTTGAATTGGCTTCGGTGTTCTCCACCTTCCCGAACCCTGCCCTGACCACAGCCCAGGCCTTTTTGGTTGAAGTGATCATCACCGCCATTCTGATGGGCGTGATCATGTCGCTGACCGACGACAACAATGGCCTGCCCAAAGGGCCGCTGGCACCGTTGCTGATCGGCCTGCTGATTGCCGTGATTGGTAGCTCGATGGGCCCACTGACCGGTTTTGCGATGAACCCGGCCCGCGACTTCGGTCCTAAACTAATGACTTTCTTCGCAGGCTGGGGTGAAATTTCCTTCACCGGCGGGCGCGATATCCCGTACTTCCTGATCCCGATTTTTGCACCGATTGTCGGTGCCTGCCTCGGCGCTGCAGCTTATCGCGGGCTGATTGCCCGCCATCTGCCCAGCGCCATACCTGCTACAAAGGATGCAACACCGGCCATTGACGGCAAACCAAGAACGTCTTGAAACCGTTGGCGCGTGATCCTGCCCATGTGGTCCCGCGCCTGACCTCACTTCCTAATTTTCGTCCAAGGCAATCGACATGACCGACATACAGAATAAGAACTACATCATTGCCCTCGATCAGGGTACGACCAGCTCCCGCGCGATCATTTTCGACCGTGACGCGAACGTGGTCTGCACCGCCCAACGCGAATTTGCACAGCATTACCCACAAGCCGGCTGGGTCGAGCATGACCCGATGGAAATCTTCGCCACCCAAAGCGCCGTGATGGTCGAGGCCCTGGCTCAAGCCGGCCTGCATCACGACCAGGTCGCGGCCATCGGCATCACCAACCAGCGCGAAACCACCGTGGTCTGGGACAAGACCACCGGCCGCCCGATCTACAACGCGATCGTCTGGCAGTGCCGGCGCAGCACCGAGATCTGCCAGCAGCTCAAGCGCGATGGCCACGAGCAATACATCAGCGACACCACTGGCCTGGTCACCGACCCATACTTCTCTGGCACCAAGCTCAAGTGGATCCTCGACAACGTCGAAGGCAGCCGTGAGCGTGCACGCAAGGGTGAACTGCTGTTCGGCACCATCGATAGCTGGCTGATCTGGAAATTTACCGGCGGCAAGGTACACGTCACCGACTACACCAACGCCTCGCGCACCATGCTCTTCAATATCCATACGCTGGAGTGGGACGCGAAGATGCTGGAAGTCCTCGACATCCCGCGCGAGATGCTCCCGGAAGTTAAATCGTCGTCCGAAATCTACGGCCACACCAAAAGCGGCATCGCCATTGGCGGCATCGCCGGCGACCAGCAGGCGGCCCTCTTCGGCCAAATGTGCGTCGAGCCAGGCCAAGCGAAAAACACCTACGGCACCGGTTGCTTCCTGCTGATGAACACCGGCGACAAAGCGGTGAAATCCAAACACGGCATGCTCACCACCATCGCTTGCGGCCCGCGTGGCGAAGTGGCCTACGCCCTGGAAGGCGCGGTATTCAACGGTGGCTCCACCGTGCAGTGGCTGCGTGACGAGTTGAAAATAATCAACGACGCCCACGACACCGAATACTTCGCCAACAAGGTCAAGGACAGCAACGGCGTGTACCTGGTGCCGGCCTTCACCGGCCTGGGTGCTCCGTACTGGGACCCGTATGCCCGTGGCGCGCTGTTCGGCCTGACCCGTGGTGTACGCGTGGATCACATCATTCGCGCCGCGCTGGAATCGATTGCCTACCAGACCCGCGATGTTCTGGACGCCATGCAACAGGATTCCGGCGAGCGCCTCAAGTCCCTGCGCGTGGACGGCGGCGCAGTCGCGAACAACTTCCTGATGCAATTCCAGGCCGACATCCTCGGCACTCAGGTCGAGCGTCCGCAAATGCGCGAAACCACAGCGTTGGGCGCCGCTTACCTGGCGGGTCTGGCGTGTGGCTTCTGGGGCAGCCTGGACGAGTTGCGCGGCAAGGCAGTGATCGAGCGCGAGTTCGAACCGACGCTGGACGAAACCGCGAAAGAAAAACTCTACGCAGGCTGGAAAAAAGCCGTCAGCCGCACTCGCGACTGGGAACCGCATGAGGGTGCTGAATAAGCCAAGGTCGGGTTCTAACTGGCAGGGAGCAGATTCCTCCGGCATCATGGGCAAATTTTGCACGGCAGCCCAAAGGAAGCCCCATGAATCTGCCTCCCCGTCAGCAGCAAATCCTCGAACTGGTCCGCGAACGCGGCTATGTCAGCATCGAGGAAATGGCCCAGCTGTTCGTCGTTACACCGCAAACCATCCGCCGCGATATCAATCAACTGGCGGAAGTGAATCTGTTGCGTCGCTACCACGGCGGCGCAGCCTACGACTCCAGCGTCGAAAACACCGCCTACGCCATGCGCGCCGACCAGATGCGCGATGAAAAGCAGCGTATCGGCGAAGCCATTGCCGCTCAGATTCCCGATCACGCCTCGCTGTTCATCAATATTGGCACCACCACCGAATCCATCGCTCGGGCGCTGCTCAACCACAACCACCTGAAGATCATCACCAACAACCTGCACGTGGCCTCGATGCTCAGCGCCAAGGACGATTTCGACGTGCTGCTGACCGGTGGCAACGTGCGGCGTGACGGTGGAGTGGTTGGTCAGGCGAGTGTCGATTTCATTAACCAGTTCAAGGTCGACTTCGCGCTGGTCGGCATCAGCGGCATCGATGAAGATGGCAGCTTGCTGGATTTCGATTATCAGGAAGTGCGGGTGTCCCAGGCGATCATCGCCAACGCCCGGCAGGTAATCCTCGCGGCGGACTCCAGCAAATTCGGGCGCAATGCCATGATTCGCCTGGGGCCGATCAGCCTGATCGATTGCCTGGTCACCGATCAGCAGCCTTCGCCGGCCTTGGCGCAGTTGTTGAGCCAGCACAAGATTCGGTTGGAGGTTGTTTAACACCGAAGGTGGTTAAACAACCTGTAGGAGCCAGGCTTGCCGGCGAAGGCGCCCTTGAGTACGCCTTCGCCGGCAAGCCTGGCTCCTACAAGGATTGCGCAAACCTTGTGGGAGCGGGTTTGCCCGCGATGACGGCCGCATTCGCAACACACCTCTAGTGCTCCGCCGCACGCCTAAATGTTCGAAAATTTTCCTTTAACCGCCCTTCGATCAGTATTTTCAATCGAAGCACACTGGCTGTGGGCGTCTTTATGGGCTAATATTTTCGCAAATGAACATTAATGTTCGAATTCAAATATAGAAATTCAAAAAACCCGAGGCCAGCCGATGCCCACTTCTACCTTGCCTACGCCCCCTCTCGCCGAGGTTTACGATATCGCCGTCATCGGTGGTGGGATCAATGGCGTGGGGATCGCAGCGGATGCCGCCGGTCGCGGTCTTTCGGTGTTCCTTTGCGAAAAGGATGACCTGGCCAGCCACACTTCGTCCGCCAGCAGCAAGCTGATCCACGGCGGCCTGCGCTACCTCGAACATTACGAATTTCGCCTGGTGCGCGAAGCCCTCGCCGAGCGCGAAGTGCTGCTGGCCAAGGCGCCGCACATCGTCAAGCAGATGCGTTTCGTGCTGCCGCACCGCCCGCACCTGCGTCCGGCCTGGATGATCCGCGCCGGCCTGTTCCTTTATGACAACCTGGGCAAACGGGAAAAACTCGAAGGCTCGAAAAGCCTGAAGTTCGGCCCGGACAGCGCACTGAAAAGCGAAATCACCAAAGGCTTCGAATATTCCGATTGCTGGGTCGATGACGCACGTCTGGTCGTGCTGAACGCCATGGCCGCCCGCGAGAAAGGCGCTCACGTCCATACCCAAACCCGCTGCGTCAGTGCCCGTCGCACCAAGGGCCTGTGGCACCTGAATCTGGAACGCGCCGATGGCAGCCTGTTTTCGATCCGCGCCAAAGCGCTGGTGAATGCAGCCGGCCCGTGGGTCGCCAAGTTCATCCGTGACGACCTAAAGATGGAATCGCCGTACGGCATCCGTTTGATCCAGGGCAGCCACCTGATCGTGCCGAAGCTGTATGAAGGCGAACACGCGCACATTCTGCAAAACGAAGATCAGCGCATCGTGTTCACCATTCCGTACCTGAACCACTTCACCCTGATCGGCACTACCGACCGCGAGTACACCGGTGACCCGGCCGCAGTTGCAATCACCGAAGGCGAAACCGATTACCTGCTCAAAGTGGTCAACGCCCACTTCAAGAAGCAAGTCAGCCGCGACGATATCCTGCACAGCTATTCCGGTGTTCGTCCGTTGTGCAACGACGAATCCGACAACCCGTCGGCCGTCACCCGCGACTACACCCTGGCATTGTCGGGCAGTGCCGAAGAAGCGCCGCTGCTGTCGGTGTTCGGCGGCAAACTGACGACTTACCGCAAACTGGCCGAGTCGGCGCTGGCGCAACTGGCCCCGTACTTCGCGCACATTAAGCCGAGCTGGACTGCCAGCGCCACCCTGCCCGGCGGCGAAGACATGACCACCCCGCAGGCCTTGAGCTCGCGGATCCGCGACAAGTTCGACTGGGTGCCCACCGAAATCGCCCGGCGCTGGGCCACCACTTACGGCAGCCGCACCTGGCGCATGCTCGAAGGTGTGGAAAACCTCAGCGACCTGGGCGAACACATCGGCGGCGGTCTCTACACCCGCGAAGTCGATTACCTGTGCAGTGAAGAGTGGGCGACCAGCGCCCACGACATTCTGTGGCGCCGCAGCAAGCTTGGGCTGTTCACTACGCCGGCCGAGCAGCAGAAGCTCAAGGATTACCTGAACAAGGTCGAGCAGAACCGCAGCAAGATCGAAGCGGCCTGATCGGGAATCCGGTTAAAACGAAGCCCCTGAATCTCAAGATTCAGGGGCTTTTTCATAACCCGCAAGACTGTAGGAGCGAGGCTTGCCCGCGAATGGATCACCGCGGTCTGCCTGGAACACCGCGTTATCGTTCTTCGCGGGCAAGCCTCGCTCCTACAGGTTGAGGGGGATTCATTCGGTTTTCCGAACGCGACTTGTCAGTCGATTCGGATAACCGGATTACTGATCGTGAAAAAATGCGCCATAAATATTTAATACCCTTATAAATCAATACCTTGACCTATATCGCCTGGCCTGGCACGAGTCATGCTCTACACTCTTGGACGAATGTACGCTGCGCCACCCCTTCAGGAGCCGGCAAGCATTCGAAGCACCAAAAAGGGCCGATGAACTGGCTCCATATAAAAACAATGTCGAGGAAAATTTGATGCGCATCGTTCCCCATATCCTGGGCGCAGCCATTGCTGCCGCTCTGATTAGCACTCCAGTTTTCGCCGCCGAACTCACCGGCACACTGAAGAAGATCAAAGAGTCCGGCAGCATCACCCTCGGGCATCGTGACGCTTCCATTCCGTTTTCCTACATCGCGGACGCTTCCGGCAAACCGGTTGGTTACTCCCACGATATCCAGCTGAAAATCGTCGAAGCCATCAAGAAAGACCTGGACATGCCCAACCTCCAGGTCAAATACAACCTGGTGACCTCCCAAACCCGTATCCCGCTGGTGCAGAACGGCACCGTGGACGTCGAGTGCGGCTCCACCACCAACAACGTCGAACGTCAGCAGCAAGTTGACTTCTCCGTCGGTATTTTCGAAATCGGCACCAAACTGCTGTCCAAGAAAGATTCCCCATACAAAGACTTCGCCGACCTCAAAGGCAAGAACGTCGTGACCACCGCCGGCACCACGTCCGAGCGCATCCTCAAGTCGATGAACGCCGACAAGCAGATGGGCATGAACGTGATCTCCGCCAAAGACCATGGCGAATCCTTCCAGATGCTGGAAACCGGCCGTGCCGTGGCTTTCATGATGGACGACGCCTTGCTGGCCGGTGAAATGGCCAAGGCCAAGAAGCCGACCGACTGGGCCGTGACCGGGACTGCGCAGTCCAATGAGATTTACGGTTGCATGGTTCGCAAAGGCGACGCGCCGTTCAAGAAAGCTGTCGACGACGCCATCGTCGCGACCTACAAGTCCGGCGAGATCAACAAGATCTACGAAAAATGGTTCATGCAGCCAATTCCGCCAAAAGGCCTGAACCTGATGTTCCCGATGAGCGAAGAGCTCAAGGCCCTGATCGCCAATCCGACCGACAAAGCGGCTGACGAAAAGAAATCCTGATTTCTGACTAACCTATCCCCTGAGAGAGCCTTTGCCCTTTCAGGGGTTGTCACTCCCTGCTGGCATTTCTGGAAACACTCGAACCGGTGGCTGTCGAGCCGCTCGTGTGTGCCTGATCTTCAAGATCGGGCGGGAACGGAGCTTCCCCAGGCGGGCATTTGTAAATCGAACGAATCCGAGGGGAGACCCTAATGAATTACAACTGGGACTGGGGCGTGTTCTTCAAGTCCACCGGCGTGGGCAGCGAGATTTATTTCGACTGGTACCTCTCCGGTTTGGGCTGGACCATCGCCATTGCCGTCGCAGCCTGGATCATCGCGCTGCTGCTGGGCTCGATTCTGGGCGTCATGCGCACGGTACCGAATCGCATCGTATCGGGCATCGCGACCTGCTACGTCGAACTCTTCCGTAACGTGCCGCTGCTGGTTCAGCTGTTCATCTGGTACTTCCTGGTGCCCGACCTGCTGCCTGCGGACATCCAGGAGTGGTACAAGCAGGATCTCAACCCGACCACCTCGGCCTTCCTCAGCGTCGTCGTGTGCCTGGGTCTGTTCACCACCGCTCGGGTGTGCGAACAAGTGCGCACCGGTATCCAGGCGCTGCCTCGCGGCCAGGAATCCGCCGCCCGTGCCATGGGCTTCAAGCTGCCACAGATCTACTGGAATGTGCTGCTGCCCCAGGCCTACCGCATCATCATTCCGCCGCTTACCTCGGAATTCCTGAACGTATTCAAGAACTCGTCCGTGGCATCGCTGATCGGCCTGATGGAACTGCTCGCGCAGACCAAACAGACCGCCGAGTTCTCCGCCAACCTGTTCGAAGCCTTCACCCTGGCCACGCTGATCTACTTCACGCTGAACATGGGCCTGATGCTGCTGATGCGCGCGGTCGAGAAGAAAGTCGCCGTACCGGGCCTGATTTCCGTAGGGGGTAAATGATGGAATTCGACTTCACGGGCATCATTCCGTCCCTGCCGGGTTTGTGGAACGGCATGGTCATGACCCTCAAACTGATGGTTCTGGGCGTGGTCGGCGGGATCATCCTCGGCACAATCCTGGCACTGATGCGCCTGTCCCACAGCAAACTGCTGTCAAACATTGCCGGCGCCTACGTTAACTACTTCCGCTCGATCCCGCTGCTGCTGGTCATCACCTGGTTCTACCTGGCGGTGCCGTTTGTACTGCGCTGGATCACCGGCGAAGACACCCCCATCGGCGCATTTGCCTCGTGCATCGTGGCATTCATGATGTTCGAAGCGGCGTACTTCTGCGAAATCGTCCGCGCCGGCGTACAGTCGATCCCCAAGGGCCAGATGGGTGCCGCCCAAGCCTTGGGCATGACGTATGGCCAGATGATGCGGTTGATCATCCTGCCGCAAGCGTTCCGCAAGATGACACCGCTGCTGCTGCAACAGAGCATCATCCTGTTCCAGGACACCTCGCTGGTTTACGCGGTCGGCCTGGTGGATTTCCTCAATGCCTCGCGCGCCAGTGGCGACATCATCGGTCGCTCCAATGAGTTCCTGATCTTCGCAGGTCTCACGTACTTCACAATCAGCTTTGCCGCCTCGCTGCTGGTCAAGCGTCTGCAAAAAAGGTTTGCCGTATGATCTCTATCAAGAACATCAACAAGTGGTATGGCGACTTCCAGGTACTGACTGATTGCAGCACCGAGGTCAAAAAAGGCGAAGTGATCGTGGTGTGCGGGCCGTCTGGTTCGGGAAAATCCACCCTGATCAAATGCGTCAACGCGCTGGAGCCGTTCCAGAAAGGTGACATCGTGGTCGACGGCACCTCCATCGCCGACCCAAAGACCAATCTGCCAAAACTGCGTTCGCGCGTCGGCATGGTGTTCCAGCATTTCGAACTGTTCCCGCACCTGAGCATCATCGATAACCTGACCATCGCGCAAATCAAGGTGCTGGGCCGCGGCAAGGAAGAAGCCACCAAAAAAGCCCTGCAACTGCTTGAGCGCGTCGGCCTCTCCGCCCACGCCAAAAAGCACCCGGGCCAACTCTCCGGCGGTCAGCAACAGCGTGTGGCGATTGCCCGTGCGCTGGCGATGGACCCGATCGTCATGCTGTTCGACGAACCGACTTCGGCGCTGGACCCGGAAATGGTCAACGAAGTACTCGACGTGATGGTGCAACTGGCCCACGAAGGGATGACCATGATGTGCGTGACCCACGAAATGGGCTTCGCCCGCAAGGTAGCGGACCGGGTGATCTTCATGGACCAGGGCAAGATCATCGAAGACTGCAAGAAAGAAGAGTTCTTCGGCGACATCAACGCCCGTGCCGAGCGTACACAGCACTTCCTCGCGAAGATTTTGCAGCACTAAGCACCAGGCACCAGGCACCACTTGTGTGGGAGTGAACCGTTTTTCGTAGGAGCCAGGCTTGCCGGCAAAGGCGCACTTAAGGACGCCTTCGCCGGCAAGCCTGGCTCCTACGGGATCCGGTTGGGCTTGCCCTCTCACACAGCAGCTCCCACAGGGCCCGTGGGTATATGGATATTTGTGTTGTGGTTGACCCAAGGCATCTGTGATGAAATGCGACTCCACTCTCTATCGCGCCGCGCCGCCATCACTCGCCGTGAAACCCCGTTTGATTCGCCATCTGTTCCTGCCGCCGCTGATCATCGCCCTGATGATCGGATTGGGTTACATCGGCTTCTGGGTCAGTGAACACTACGGAATTCGCAGTCTCAGCGAGAACGGCCAGCGCCAGCTGGAACTGCACGCCCGCGCCGTCGAGAGCGAAATCAGCAAGTACACCTACCTGCCCAGCCTGCTGGAACTCGAATCCAGTGTTTCCAAGCTGTTGGCCGACCCGTCGCCGGAACTCCGGCAAACGGTCAACGAATACCTTGAAGGCCTGAACCGGCGCAGCCGCAGTCGGGCTATCTATGTGATGGACACCACCGGTCGCGTACTGGCCACCAGCAACTGGCGCGATGTCGACAGTTATCTGGGTGAAGACCTGTCCTTCCGCGCCTATTTCCAGAATGCCGTGCGCGGTCAGCCGGGGCGTTTCTATGGCATCGGCAGCACCAGTGGCGAACCCGGCTATTACCTGGCTCATGGCCTGGAAGAGCACGGCAAGATCATCGGCGTCGCCGTGGTCAAGGTCCGCCTCGAAGCCATGGAAGAACGCTGGCAGCGTGCGCGCCTGGAAGCCTTCGTCAGCGACGAGAACGGCATCATCATTCTCTCCAGCGATCCGGCGCGGCGGCTTAAATCGGTTGTGCCATTGAGCGAGGAAACCAAGGAAAAACTGGCCCGTAGCCTGCAGTACTACTGGTTTCCGCTGAACGAACTGCAACCGCTGGCGCGGGAGAAACTGGCCGAAGGCGAGGAAAAACTGACCTTCCCCGCCAACAGCGAACTGGAGTCCGATGAAGAAAACATCAGCTACCTCTCGCAAACCCGTCCTCTAAGCGACACACCATGGAATTTCACCCTGCTCACGCCCCTGCAAGACCTGCGGCGTGAAGCGATCAATCAGGGGATCCTGGTGGCAGTGGCGTTTGCCCTGGTGGCGTTTCTGCTGATCGCCTGGAACGAGCGGCGCAAGGTGATTGCCACCCGCCTCGCGGCGCGGGAAGCCTTGCAGGAAGCCAACAATCAACTGGAGCGTCGGATTACCGAACGCACCACCGACCTGCGCGCCAGCAACGAACGGCTCAAGGGCCAGATCCGTGAACGCCGGCAGGCGGAAGAGACGTTGCGCCGCGCCCAGGATGAACTGGTCCAGGCCGGCAAACTGGCGGCCATCGGCCAGATGTCCACCAGCATCGCCCACGAATTGAACCAGCCGCTGGCCGCCTTGCGGACCTTGTCCGGCAATACCGTGCGCTTTCTGGAACGCGGTCAGCTGGATGTGGCCAGCACCAACCTCAAGACCATCAATGAACTGATCGACCGCATGGGCCGGATCACCGCCAGCCTGCGTTCCTTCGCCCGGCGCGGTGATGACAAGGGCCAGGCCAGTTTTGGCAAAGCCGTGGACGCCGCCCTGCAATTGCTGGGCAGCCGGATGGAAAGCGCGCACCTGCAATTGCACCGCGACCTCGAAGACGTACAGGTACAGATCGACCAGACTCGTCTGGAGCAGATTCTGGTCAACCTGATCGGCAACGCACTCGACGCCATGCAGTCGCAGCCCCAGCCGGAGTTGTGGCTTGAAGCCGAAGAATTCGACGGCAAGTATCGCCTGCGGGTACGTGACAATGGCCACGGCATCGATGCCGAAGCGCGCAAGCATCTGTTCGAACCGTTCTTCACCACCAAACCCGGCGAACAAGGCCTGGGCCTCGGCCTGACGCTTTCCGCCAGCTTGGCCGCCGCCACTGGCGGGCACCTGGGTGTCGAACACCCGGCCAGCGGTGGTACCACTTTCGTTCTCAGTTTACCGTTGGTAAGCCCCACTCCCGCCGAGCCAATATGAACAACGACCTTAGTGTGCTGATCGTCGAAGACGACCCCCATGTGCTGCTCGGCTGCCAACAGGCGCTGACCCTGGAAGACATTCCCTGCGTGGGCGTCGGCAGCGCCGAAGAAGCGCTGGAGCGGGTCGGTGATAACTTCGCCGGCATCGTCATCAGCGACATCCGCCTGCCGGGCATCGATGGCCTGGAACTGCTGACCCGGCTCAAGGCCCGCGATCGCAGCCTGCCGGTGGTGCTGATTACCGGCCATGGCGACATCTCGATGGCCGTCGGCGCGATGCAGAAAGGCGCCTATGACTTCATGGAGAAACCCTTCTCCCCTGAACGCCTGGTGGACGTCGCCCGCCGGGCGCTGGAGCAACGCAGCCTGGCGCGGGAAGTGTCGTCGTTACGTAGACAACTGTTCGAGCGGGACTCCCTCGAAGGCCGGATCATCGGGCGCTCCCCGGCCATGCAGAACCTGCGGGAACTGATCGCCAACGTCGCCGATACCTCGGCCAACGTGCTGATCGAAGGCGAGACCGGTACCGGTAAAGAACTGGTTGCGCGCTGCCTGCATGACTTCAGCCGCCGGCACACCAAACAGTTCGTCGCGCTGAACTGCGGTGGCCTGCCGGAGAACCTGTTCGAAAGTGAAATCTTCGGTCACGAAGCCAACGCCTTCACCGGGGCCGGCAAGCGGCGGATCGGCAAGATCGAACACGCCGACGGCGGCACGTTGTTCCTCGATGAAGTGGAAAGCATGCCGCTGCCCTTGCAGATCAAACTGCTGCGGGTGTTGCAGGAACGCACCCTCGAACGCCTCGGCTCGAACCAGAGCGTGGCGGTGGATTGCCGGGTGATCGCCGCGACCAAGTCCGATCTGGATCAATCGAGCAAGGCCGGCGAGTTTCGCAGCGACCTGTATTACCGCCTGAACGTGGTAACCCTGGAACTGCCGCCGCTGCGCGAACGCCGAGAAGACATCCTGCAACTGTTCGAACACTTTTTGCAGCAGTCATCCCTGCGCTTCGACCGCGCGGTGCCGGAGCTGGACAACCAGACCCTGTCGAACCTGATGAGCCACGACTGGCCAGGCAATGTGCGCGAATTGCGCAACGTCGCTGAGCGTTTCGCATTGGGCCTGCCGGCCTTCAAAAAAACCGGCGCCAGCGGCAGCAACCAGGGCCTGGCCTTCGCCGAAGCGGTGGAAGCCTTCGAACGCAACCTGCTCAGCGACGCCTTGCAGCGCAGCGGCGGCAACCTGACCCAGGCCAGCCTGGAACTGGGGATGGCCAAGACCACGCTGTTCGACAAAGTGAAGAAGTACGGGTTGAGCCACTGATGGACCTGATGTTCAAAGCAACCTTGGGCGCGGCGGTGGTAGTGATCCTCGCCATGCTGGCCAAGACCAAAAACTATTACATCGCAGGCCTGGTGCCGCTGTTCCCGACGTTTGCGCTGATCGCTCATTACATCGTCGGCAAGGGGCGCTCGCTGGATGATCTGAAAACCACCATCGTGTTTGGCATGTGGTCGATCATTCCGTACTTCGTCTACCTGGCGACCTTGTATGTGATGGTCGACCGGATGCGGCTGGAGGCTTCATTGGCGGTGGCGGCGGTGGCGTGGTTGATGGCGGCGACGGTGTTGTTCAGCGTGTGGATGCGTCTTCACGGATAACGCCTCCGTTCTGTAGGAGCGAGGCTTGCCCGCGAAGAACGATAAAGCGGAGTTTCAGGGACACCGCGTCGAACCATTCGCGGGCAAGCCTCGCTCCTACAGTTAACTGATCGTTCCCACGCAGCGTGGGAACGATCGAGCGTGTAACGTCAGTTCAACCGTTGACCGTTCCGCCCTTGGCTTCACTCATGATCTGGCGAATCGCACCGACAAACGTCTCCACCGGCTGCCCGCCACTGACGGCGTACTGCCCGTTGAACACTACCGTCGGCACTGAGCTCACGCCGCGCGCTAACCACAACTGTTCTTCCTCGCGAACCTCTTTGGCGAATTCGTCGGACGCCAGGATCGCCTCGGCCCGCTGCCGGTCCAGCCCCACGCTTTCAGCGATCTGCGCCAACTGTGCGTGATCGGACGGATTGCCGCCCTCGGTGAAATACGCCTTGAACAGCGCGTCTTTCAGGTTGAACTGCAACCCTTCCAGCCCCGCCCAATGCAGCAAGCGGTGAGCATCGAAAGTGTTGTAGATACGGCTGCTGCCGTCCGTGCGAAAGGCAAACCCGACCTCGGCGCCACGCGCGCGGATCATTTCGCGGTTCTTCTGCGATTGCTCAGGCGTCGAGCCGTACTTTTCGCTGATGTGTTCGGTGATGTTCTGGCCTTCGGGGCCCATCTTCGGGTTCAGTTCGAACGGCTGGAAACGGATCTCGGCCTGGACTTCGTCACCCAGCAAATCCAGGGCACGGGTCAGGCTATACAGACCGACGACGCACCAGGGGCAGGACACGTCGCTGACGAAATCGATTTTCAGGGGGGTACTCATCATTGACCTCGCAGGCTTGATCGCGCCGGAAAGCTCGAACGATACACCCGAAGGCTGAGCCCGTGTGGCAGCCGTTCCACTATCCCTGTGGGAGCCGGGCTTGCCCGCGATGACGGCCTTCCAGACGACATCTGCGGTGACTGACACGCCGCCATCGCGGGCAAGCCCGCTCCCACAGGTTTTGGGGTGTTTGGGAGGGCGTGTTTAGTTCTGTTTAGCGTTACTTCCTGAAAGCTACAGCGCCTTGCGCCGTCGCCTACAACCACGTCAGAATCCGCCGGCTTGTGCGCCTGGAGGCCCGTCGGTAACTTGGTTCGTGTCACTGATTCCCAGTGATCGGGTTTAGTAGCCCGGCTTTTCTTTCCGGTCGCATAAGTGTCATCCAGTCAGGCATTCGCCTGCACTTGATGGTGGCTGTGCGCATGGTGCCCTCGGGCGCGCCGGTTTTGACTGGTGGCCGGTCTACTAACTTGCGCACAGCTGCCTCCCCATTCCGTTTAGTAGCGAGATGAGTTGCAGCTCTACTAACAGGAGTACCAGTTCAATGTTCAAAATCACTCCAAATCCACCGGAAACCGACGACGTTTCCCCATACGAAACCCCGAGCTCCAAAAAGCTCAACGAAGCCGCCGACCGCGCCCTCGATTACTACCTCAAACCGGTCATTCCCAAAGACACCCCACGCAAACCCAGCACCCTTTACCTCATCGCCCCCGACGCCAATAACGAAACCCTGCTGGTCAACGCCTGCGAATCACTGGCAGCGGCGAGCGTGATGTTGAGTGATTTCGCCGGGCAGCTGAACGGCCCGCAGCGCAACACCGTGCTCGGCATCCAGAACTCCGTCATGTTGGGTGAACTGGCGGTGAACCGGATGCTGGATAACTTCGTTCCAACGTAAACCAGCCTCCACTGTAATTGAGGCGCTTTTGTGGCGAGGGAGCTTGCTCCCGCTCGGCTGCGCAGCAGTCGTAAATCGGCTTGCGCGGTTTATCAGGAGATCCGCGCTGACCGGTCATGGGACTGCTTCGCAGCCCTGCGGGAGCAAGCTTCCTCGCCACAGGGCTCGCTCCCACAATTGGATGTGGGTGTTATAGAAGATTGCGTTCGGCCACCGGATCGATCTGCGCCCAATGCGAGGTGTCTTCGCGGTGGGCCTGCAAATACGGCAACACCGCCGCCAGTAACGGCGCTTTGAATGCCTCCTGGAAACGATGGGCCAACCCCGGGATCAGCTTCAACTGACTGCCGCGGATATGCGCCGCCAGATGCACGCCGTGCATCACCGGCAACAACGGATCGGCGGTGCCGTGAACCACCAGCGTCGGCACCCGCAATTGGTTGAGCAGCGCCACGCGGCTCCGTTCAGCGAGGATCGCCATGATCTGGCGTTTCACGCCTTCAGGGTTGAACGCCCGGTCATAGGACTGCGCCGCCTGCTGCAGCAACGCCTGCCGGTCATCGCTCACCGTCGGGCTGCCCAATGCCGCCAGCAAATCAGCCTGTTGCTCCAGCGCCATTTCGCGATTCGGCGCACCGCGTCGCGCGAGTAACTGCACCAGCGCCGCACTCGGCGCCGGCAAACCTTCGGCGCCCGAGCTGGTCATCAGCAACGTCAGGCTCTCGACACGTTGTGGCGCCATGGCCGCCATATGCTGAGCGATCATCCCGCCCATGCTGGCGCCCAAAACGTGGAATTGCTCGACGTGCAAGGCATCCATCAGCCCAAGCGCATCGTCGGCCATGTCCGTCAGGGTGTATGGCGCCGATACCGGCAAACCGAGTTTGTAACGCAGCACTTCAAAGGTCAGGTTGGCATCGGCAGGTGTTTGTCGCCAGGTCGACAGGCCGACATCGCGATTGTCATAGCGAATCACCCGAAAGCCCTGCTGACACAACGCAACCACCACCTCGTCCGGCCAGTGAATCAACTGCCCACCCAAGCCCATGACCAGCAACAACGCAGGGTCCGAAGCACGGCCAATGCTCTGGTAGGCCAGGCTCACCTGCGCCAGATCGACCCGCTCGGTCGGAACATTGACATCACATCGCGAAGCCGCCAGAGACGGCAGGCTGAACAATAAAGCGACCAGAACAGTGGTCGCTGATAAAAATAAAGCACGCATGAAAAACACCGAAACGCAGAACTCCAGTAGAGCGCGAGTCTGATGAAGTTTGTTCAAGCGCGCTGCCACAGTTACGTGACAGTTTGATGAAGATTGCCGAGTGGTCGTTTCGTCGAATGCTCACAGTGCGGTTCGAATTGCCCTACCGCTTGTCGTAACTGTCAAAAGTGATAGTTACCGCGACCCCCACCTCTTCATTACATTGAGGCTCGCTATCCATCGAAGGAAAGCCAAGGGGTCACCTATGAGAAATTTAGTGTTTTTAATTCTTCTGGTTTTGCTGACGGGCTGCAGCAGCAGCCCGGTGATTAACGTCAGCCACACGAGCTCGGGCGCCAGCGTTGCCGCATCACTTCAAGAGCGTTACAACGAAACAAAAAATAAATGCAATGACTCCCCAAGCCAGCCGGCATTCCTTTGTTCCGGAGTGTTACTACGAGCGACTGACACCCCGAACGGCTTCCATGTCTGGGATCCCAGCCCTGCTGCCATTGAACTGGGCGGCATGTCATTTTCCTTTTTCAGGGTCGACGCAAGTTTCCAACACCTGCCTTGGGACCGAACCAATGGCTACATCCTGTACCCCGTATTGAGCCGTCCCGAGGGCAGCTTGCAAACAATGGTGCTGTGTGTGTTCCCCATCGACGGCGCTACCATGGAGAGGGACAAACCAGGCTGCGGGGCTTCCGGATCTTATCCCTTGAACAGCAAGCGATGCCAGACCATGGGGATCACCACCGCCGAACAGTGGGTCCGCCATACCTTCACGCCTGAGGTTGATTCGTTTCGCTATCAATGCAGCTTTGATGTGCGAGATGCAATGAACGAACTTGCCTCAGATTCTTTTTACCAAGCCATTCGCGCTATCGGACTGAAGCCTGTCGGACTTCCGACAATCAATGACTTCAGCGAAGTCATTATCCAGACGTGGTCCCCTGGCATCCCACGCCAACTTCCCATTGAGGCATTCTTCTATGTAGCGGGTGGCCTGGAGGTGGCTCAACACAACCAACGGGACTTTTATGCCCAAACAACAAATAAAGTTGTTCCGATCATCAAATTGATCATGCCGACCTCTCCACAGAATAACAATGCGCGTTTTGAGTTTCATTCCAAGGATCAGGCGATCCAGTGAAAAAAGGGCTGGGCCATCAGGCTGACCTTGAAGTTCCGTTTTCCTCCGCGCCGATAGCCCCCAAGGTGCCGACTGCGATACCCACTGATTCACCCGCGCGGGTGCCGAAACAGTCTTGCTTGCACCCTCCGCAGGCAAGACGTCAGCCTATAACTATGTACCACCAGCGCCTCCAGCAACTGACCTCTAATGGCCTGAGCGCCCAGACAACCTGGGCCTTTTTTGCCTATGGAGACCAGTTGCCATGCCCGACGCCCCAAAACCCATACAGGCCGATTTCGGCCTCACCCACCCGCTTAAGCCCAACCCGGATCAGAGCCTGCTTCTGACCGCCTCGCAGCGCTGGAGCGACTGTCGCCGACAGTGGCTCGAACTCATGGCGCAAATCCCGGGGGCTCGCACCTCGATCAACCAATTGCTCAAGGAACACTGGGACCTTGACGGCCACCGGGTCGGTCTCGGTTTCTTCGCCACCGCCAACCGGCCAGAACACTTTGTCAGCCTGAGCCACGCCTGCGCCTTTGTGCTGCAACATCCTGTGATCGAAGCTTCACTCAACGCGCGTTGCGTGGTGATCGGGCTTGCACCGGAACACCGCCTCTACGGCAAGTCCCCCGCCGAACTGCTCGAACAGCTCAAAAGCCTGAACCCGGAGCGTCTGCTCAATCACGCCTGGGAGCGTTGGTGGCATGCCCGGGCGCCCGGTACGGCGGTATCACGCAGAGCACTGGCCGCCCGGTTGTATCGTCAGCACTTCGAAGCCTCCAGCCAGGTCGCCCATGCCCTGCGCACCTTGACGGCCGAACAGATGAAACCCTTGCTGGCGTTGATCGATGCGCCCAGCGACAGCATGGCTGTCGATTCCCCTCGGGTGGTTGTCAACCAAATGGCGCTGCGCTTCACTGATGGCCGCCGTGTCGAGCTGCCCGGGGTTTTACTCATCAGTACCGAGCAACCGGCCGCGCAGTTGTTGTATTTGCCAGAGCAGCAGCCGGCCTGGAAACACTTCAAGCAGCGTCATGAGGTCGAAAACTGGCTGATCGCCCACCCGCAAAACGCTGTCGGAATGGCCCGGCTCAATGACGTCAGCCTCGAATACACGCGGATCGAAACCACGCCGCTGGAGATGGCTGCCGAACAACTGATCACTCGCGTATCGGTCACCTGGATGAACAGTGTTCGTCAGGGCAACGGCAGTGATATCGCCGAGCATGGTGCCACCGCGCTGAACGCCGCCGACCGGCTGGAAGGGCAACATCGCCAGGAGGCGGTTTTTGCCGAGCCTGCAGAACGACCGGCAGACATCGGTAGCGAGGGGCAAAGCGGCGACAGTGTCCCGCAGTTCGGCTTGCTCAACCCCGATATTGCGCTGGACACCCGCCAGAGAGCCATGGCGTATCACTGCGCAGCGCTGGAAGCTCTGCTTGGCAAAAACTTCGAGGGCGATCTGAATGATCCACGCCTGCAGAATCTGAAAAAATACCTCGACGCCCTGGCGACAGCAGAACAGGCCAGCCACACCGCCGCGTCCACATTGCTGAACGCCCGCAACGCGCTGAAGATGCTGGAACTGCGTCATGCACCGAATCAACACTACACCGCGCTGTATCAGGCACGGCTGACGGGGTTGCGCAGCGAGGCAGAGATTCAGCTGACCCTGGACCAGATCAGCCCCGAAGAGCACCAGATGCTCAAGGATGTTCTGGATGCTCCCGTTCGAGCGGAGCGCAATGCCGAGGTCGCGGTTGCGCGGCTGACACTGTCAGCAACCGAAGGTGACGACGGCATCCCCCAAACCGAGGAACTGGACGGCGTGCTGCTGATCACGCGTCCATCCGTGCTGCACGGCACCGGCTCCCACTCCCTGTTGCTGTACTGGCCCGGCCGGTTCGGTGGCTTGCAGCGGTTCGCCTCTCGGCGAGCGCTGGAACAAGCGCTGTTCAAACTGAGCGCCAACGACGATGTGTTGGCCTTGCACCTTAGCGAGCTGGCCGGTGACCCGTTCGAATACGCCCTGCAAAATCAGCTCTACCGCTGCGAACAGCAGGCTGCACAACTGATTGCCGACAACCCCGTGCCATCCCATGCCGGGCAGCGGACGGTGGCGCTGGAAAAACTGCGGGAACACACCCTCGCCCGCTTGACCGTGCCAATGCCCGCCGCCCGGGAGTTGGCCTTCGCGCAATTTCTCGAGCAAAACCACAGCAGCGCCCTGGCTCGAGCGCTGCCGCAGTGGCTCGGCACGCTGGCCGATGCTCGGCGCTTGCAGCTCAAGCATCTGTTCAAAACCTACATTGCGGCGATGAAACGCTCCCATGAATTGCTCGAAAGGGATCTGCCGCCACGGGATGATTTCAGCAAAAAACGCATCGACGCTCGCCTGCGCCAGGACTTTTCCCTCACGCAAGGCTTTGCGGTGACGATCGATCTGCCCGACTCGACGCAGTGGCAGAAGGTCCCGATCGCCGGCGCCGCCCCGGGAACGCCTCAGGAGAATGTGCTGATTGCCAGTGAATCGCGCAGCAAACTGTCCCTCGTCGAGCTGACGCAATCGAACATCGATCAGCCCCTGTGGTGGCGCCTGTCATTCATGCAGGTCGACGTCACAGCGGATACCGAGACAGAACGCAAGGTGCTGAAAACCGGCATCACCCCGCCTTACCTGCGCAAACTGGTGACCGAGCTGGATCTGGCTGGACATTATGAGACACAGATCCGTCACGCTTTTCTTGGCGCTCCCGGCGCCTCGGCCTTCGGCCTTGAGTATCGCCTTGAAAGCCTGACCGAGCCCTGGCGCTTGATGCTGAAACTGCAAGGTGAGTTTGCTTTGTTGCAACGGCAGATCGATGCCCATGGACGGCAAGTGCTGGATATCGCCATTGACGCCAATACCCGGGAAACCTTTGCGCCTCAGGGCAAGCGTATCGTGCTGCTGCCGGCCCATCTGACAGTGGGCGGTGGGGATACCCCGCATCAAGGCCCGAGCACGTTGTCCGGTGTCACCTTCATCGAGGAACAGCTCAGCGGCCTGACACTGCTCTACCTACCGGACAGCCCGGACGGGATCTACCTGCGCCAGTACGACACCCTTGAGCAGGCGCGCCAAAGCCTGTTCAACCTGTGCCTGCACACCAGCATGGTCAACTATCTGGCCGGGCGTGCCTTGCAGGGCGACTTCGCCTTTCATGTCAGTCGAATCAATCAGGCCTTGCTGCGAAACTTCAATGCACTGATCGGCGTCGGCCTGGCGTGGCCGGCCAGCACGTCCCTGGCAGCGCACCTGCTCAATGTGCATATGGGGCGTCTGCTGGAAGCCCATCGAAGTACCTCCCGTTCCAACGATGCGTTGTACCTGGAGCGATGCGCACTGCAGTCCGGCGCGATGTTCAATTACCTGAAAATGGCCTTGGGCATGGTGCCTTTCGTGGGTACGGCGGTCGCGCTGTATGACGCCTGGGGCAGCGCCAACCTGGCGGTCGCCGCGTTCCTGCGTGGCGACGTCGGTCATGGTCTGGCTGACCTTGAATCGGTGTTGCTGTCATTGATCGACGCGGCCATGGATCTTCTCCCTGGTGCCGCTGTGGCGCCCGGCGCGGCCCGTACCGTCACCCGCCATCGCCAGTTGCGAGCGCTGGCCCGAAAAGCCGGGGCCATGCAAGTGACCTCGCGGCGACAGGCCCGCAGCGTCCACGATTACTTCAAAGGCTACGAGTACGAACACGAGATCTCGCTGGCGGGCCTGCAACCGGCGACACACGGTGTCTATCGCAATGTCTACCGGCATGCCGACGGCGACTTCATGATCAGCCATGGGCGCATCTACCGGATCGAGTTGAGCGATGCTCCTCGTGGCTGGCGTTTGTACGGTACTTGGGCCCGATCTTACAAACAGCCCATCGCCCTCGATGAGGCCGGCAACTGGCACACCCACTACGCCGTGTACGGAACCCTGATGGATGGCGGTGGCATGGGCGGCGGTGCGGCACTCGGGCATCTGGCCGACGGCATGGATCCGCTCTGGCCAGCCGCCATCAGGCGTTGGCTGCCCCGCTGGTGGACTGATCGCCACTTGCGCCGCCAACTGACCCTGACCAATACCGCCGACGCCTATATCCTGCGGCTCGATACTCAGACCCGTAGCACCAACGTTGCCATGGAACGCTACTACGCCAGCACACCGAGCCAGCGTCAGGCCTTGCGATCGCCCCTGGAAAACGCCTGCCTGACCGACATCGATATCGCCCAAAACAGCTACCAGAACCTGGCTGACCTGCTGCCCCTGAGCCATGGCAGAAAACGCACCCAGATCGAAGATTTGCAAAGCCGCAGTGCCTGGGTGGTGGTCGATCGGACGGTGCACCGGATACAGTTCGGCAAAGAACGCCTGATGGAACACCTCAACCGGATCGATGAACTTCTCACCCGCTCAGACACCACCCCCGTCAGCGACACCCGCGCCCATTTGCGCCTGATGGGACAACGCAAGAACGTGCGCAAAGCCTTCCTCCAGGAATTTGATCAGGCTCACGCCGCGGTGGAACAGGTCAATCTCTGGAACCGCCGAATCACCAACAGGGATCAAAAAGCCAGGATGGCCGCTGACGTGGCGGCAGTGAACAACACGTTAAGCGAGACCAATTACCGTTACCTGAAAGCTGCCCACCTTCTGGAAATCATCAGCCGCGTCGATGCCATCGATGACACCACCTGGGTCTATTTCCACATGCAACTGAAACAGGCCCGCACCCAGGTCGGGCGTGCTCTCTTCACCCAGCACAATCTGTCGCAAGTACGCGCCAGCCTGCCCCAGCGCAACCGGGTGTTCGAAGACTGCCTGGCGACTTACACCGAGTTCCGCCGCAACCTGAAGGCGTGGACGCTGGGTTACCCGCAACATCTGGATCTGGAGCAGATCGCGCCATTCCTGGACAACCTGACGAAGGTCGAAGAGTACGCGCGAAACGCACTTCGCAATCGAGCCTCGATCACGCCAACGGAGGGCACAACCGGCAAAAAGCTCTTTGAAACCGAAGACAATCGACTGCTGGTCGGCGTCGAGCACACGGACACCGCCACTCGGCAAAAGCGCTTCACTATTGAAGGCATCGACGGTCACACGGAAACCTGGCTACCGCGCTCCAGCGGCAAGTACCATCTCAGCGAACCCACCGCGCCGTCGCAGCAGCCTCTCACCTCGGATGTTCAGCCGTTGCTGGCCGAAGCCAGAAAAAGACTCGCGGCGGTGCCCACCTATAAAAGCAAAGTCGACGGTTATGCCCAGCAAGACATGCTGCCAGTGGATCTGGAGCACATGATGAGTTTCGAGGCTGGGGAGTTATCGATGCGCGCCCAAGCCATCGAACGCCTCTCGCCCCATGATCCGCTGGTCCGGCAATTGTCCGATCAGGCTCGAGACCTAGCGCGTGCCGGGCGTACGCTGCGCATCGAACAGTCGATGAACAGTAAAACCCCGACCGAAGGTTATCTGGACTACCTGCTGGAACAACGGGTGGTGGACATCCGCAAGGAAGGCGGATTGCGGGATCTGGGCAAGCGCCCGGACGGTCGACGGGATTTTCTGCAGGAATATGAGGTACGCGATCTGACGAGCGAGCCGGCGCCAACCTTGTGGTATGCGCACTTTCACTACACCTCGGCAAAGCCTGCGTTCAATGACTTCGTCAAAGGTCACCTGAAATTGCCTGAACAACGCAACCTGGGTCTGCAATGGCAACAGGCTCAAGCCAACAGCGGCGCTCAGGTGGAGTCGATCTGGCGGGGCGACATCGGCAAACCGCTGGCGCTCAAACACTTTCCACCGCTATGAAGAACGACAACGGAGCGCCCCAAGCGCTCCGTTGTCAGTCAATAACCACTTGATGTCAGGCCAGTTGACTGCGCAGCAGACGGGCCGCCGCGACCATGTTCACCAACGCGGCTTCCGTTTCCGGCCAGGCCCGGGTCTTCAACCCGCAATCGGGATTGACCCACAACCGCTCGGCCGGAATGCGCTTCACGGCTTTGCTCATCAACTTCACCATCTCGGCCGTGTCCGGCACCCGTGGCGAGTGGATGTCGTAGACACCCGGGCCGATGTCGTTCGGGTAGTCGAACGCTTCGAAGGCCTCCAGCAACTCCATGTCCGAGCGCGAGGTTTCGATGGTGATCACGTCGGCGTCCATGCCGACGATGGACTGGATCACGTCATTGAATTCGCTGTAGCACATGTGGGTGTGGATCTGGGTTTCGTCGCGCACGCCCGATGCACTCAGGCGGAAGGCTTCCACCGCCCAGTCGAGGTATTCCTGCCATTGCGCCCGACGCAGTGGCAGCCCTTCACGGAACGCGGCTTCGTCAATCTGCACGATCTTGATGCCGGCGTTTTCCAGGTCCACCACTTCATCACGCAAGGCCAGGGCCAGTTGCTGCGCCTGAGTTTTGCGCGAGACGTCTTCGCGCGGGAACGACCACATCAGCATGGTCACGGGGCCGGTGAGCATGCCTTTCATGACCTTGTCGGTCAGGCTCTGGGCGTAGGTGATCCAGTCGACGGTCATCGGCTTCGGACGGCTCAGATCGCCGTAAATAATCGCCGGTTTGACGCAGCGCGAACCGTAGCTCTGAACCCAGCCGAACCGGGTGAACAAGTAGCCGTCCAGTTGCTCGGCGAAGTACTCGACCATGTCGTTGCGCTCGGCTTCACCGTGCACCAGCACGTCCAGGCCCAGGCGTTCCTGGATTTGCACGGCGTGGCGGATTTCGCTGTGCATGGCGTCGGTGTAATCGTTGGCCGAGAGCTTGCCTTGCTTGAAGGCCTGGCGCGCCAGACGGATCGATGCGGTCTGTGGGAACGAGCCGATGGTGGTGGTCGGGAACGTCGGCAGTTTCAGCCGTGCCTGTTGTTGTGCGATGCGTTTGGCAAACGGTGAGAGGCGTTGGCTGTCCGCTGCGCCGATGGCATTGATTCGGGCCTGAACATCCGCCTTGTGGATACGCGGAGACTGAGCGCGACTGGCCGCAATGGCGCGGCTTTCGGCCAGGGCGGCTTGCACCTTCGGTGCTCGCGGGTCGTTGAGGGCATCACGCAGCACGGCGATTTCACCGCACTTCTGCACGGCAAACGCCAGCCAGCTTTTCAGTTCCGGGTCGAGTTTGTCTTCGCGGTCCAGGTCCACTGGGCTGTGCAGCAGCGAGCAGGAACTGCTGACCCACAAGTTATCGCCAAAGCGTTCCTGGGCTGGCTGCAGTTGCGCCAGCACTTGCTCCAGTTCGCAGCGCCAGACATTGCGACCGTTAACCAGACCCACCGAGAGAATCTTGTAAGTCGGCAAACGATCCAGCACTTGGCCAAGTTGCTCCGGCGCGCGCACCGCGTCGATGTGCAAGCCTTGCACTGGCAGGCTGACAGCCAGGCCGAGGTTGTCTTCCAGACCACTGAAGTAAGTCGCCACGAGCTTTTTCAGCGGCGAGTATTGGAGGATGTGATAGGCGCGTTCGAAGGCGTTTTTCCAGGCTTGTGGCAGGTCGAGGGTCAGGATCGGTTCATCGATCTGCACCCATTCCACGCCTTGGGCGGCGAGGCGACCGAGAATTTCGCCGTAGATCGGCAGCAGGCGCTCCAGCAGGTCGAGCTTGTCGAAGTCATTGCCTTTGGCCTTGCCCAGCCACAGGTAAGTCAACGGGCCGATGATCACCGGTTTGACGTTGTGGCCCAGGGCTTTGGCTTCGTCGACTTCGTCGAACAGCTGTTCCCAGCTCAGTTTGAACTGTTGATCAGCGGTGAATTCCGGGACCAGGTAATGGTAGTTGGTGTCGAACCACTTGGTCAGTTCCTGAGCGTATTGCGCCTGGGTATGTTCGCCGCCGCAGCAGGCTGCGGTAGCGCCACGGGCCATGGCGAACAGGGTGTCGAGGGTCGGCAGGCCACGTTTATCCTTGGCACTGTCAAAACGCTCCGGGATCACGCCGAAGGTCAGGGAGTGAGTCAGCACCTGGTCGTACCAGGCGAAGTCGCCTACGGGCAGCAGGTCGATGCCCGCGTCTTTCTGCAGTTGCCAGTGGGTGGCGCGCAATTGGCGGCCGACGCTTTTCAATGCGTCCTGGTCAAGATCGCCCTTCCAGTAGGATTCGAGGGCTTTTTTCAGTTCGCGGTCAGCGCCGATGCGCGGAAAACCAAGTGTGTGGGCCAAGGCCATGGTAAGAGTTCTCTCTATAAAGGACGCTATAAAACATGGTGCTATTGTCGACAGCTCACCCAACATGAGACAAACTCAACCTTTTCGTGTTGATCACAAGTTTTCCTCATGGAGCCCCCGGTGCTTGAAATCCGTCACCTGAAAACCCTGCACGCCTTGCGCGAAGCCGACAGCCTGGTGGATGCGGCCGACCGCCTGCACCTGACCCAGTCGGCGTTGTCCCACCAGTTCAAGGAGCTGGAAGAGCGCATGGGCATGCCGTTGTTCGTGCGCAAGACCAAACCGGTGCGTTTCACCAGTGCCGGCTTGCGCCTGCTGCAACTGGCCGACGCCACCCTGCCGTTGCTGCGCGGCGCCGAGCGTGACATTGCGCGACTGGCCGGCGGCACTGCGGGACGTTTGCACATGGCGATCGAGTGCCACAGTTGCTTTCAGTGGCTGATGCCGACCATCGACCAGTTCCGCGATGCCTGGCCGGAAGTCGAGCTGGACCTGGCCTCGGGGTTCTCCTTCGCCCCGCTGCCGGCGCTGGCACGAGGCGATCTGGACCTGGTGGTGACCTCCGACCCGCTGGAACTGGTCGGGATCACTTACGTGCCGTTGTTCACCTACGAAGCCATGCTTGCGGTGGCCAATCAGCACCGCCTGGCGAGCAAGCCGTACATCGTGCCCGAAGATCTGCTGACGGAAACCTTGATCACCTACCCGGTGGAGCGTGATCGGCTGGACATCTTCACCCGCTTCCTCGAACCGGCCGACATCGAACCGGCCCAGGTGCGCACCTCGGAACTGACGGTGATGATGATGCAACTGGTGGCCAGCGGTCGTGGCGTCTGCGGCATGCCTCATTGGGCGCTGCATGAATACAGTTCACGGGGCTATGTGAAGGCCAAGCGACTGGGTGAGAAAGGCTTGTTTGCGACGCTGTATGCCGGGATTCGTGCCGACATGCTGGATGCTCCGTACATGCGCGACTTTTTGCTGACGGCCAAGGACACGTCGTTTTCGACGCTGGATGGCGTCAGCGCTGTCCGATAGAGCGACCTATCTCCTGTAGGAGCGAGGCTTGCCCGCGAAAGCGGTGTGTCAGCCCACAGCAGTTTTGAATGTGAATCCGTCTTCGCGGGCAAGCCTCGCTCCTACAAGGGATCGGGGTGGTTTCAGATCTTACGGCACAGGCTTGGCGTCCCCGATGCTAGCGAAGAACCTGTGGCGAGGGGGCTTGCCCCCGTTCGGCTGCGCAGCAGTCGTAAAAACGGTGAATGCGCTGTGTCTGAACACATGCGATTGCAGGTTTTGGGGTCGCTTCGCAACCCAACGGGGGCAAGCCCCCTCGCCACAACAGCTCTTATGGCAAAGGCTTAGAGGTGAGCTCTCGCCACATGTAGATCTTGTCGAAGTAGTCCTCGCCCACCCGCACCGCCAATGGCTCAAGCCCGAACTGCACGAAACCGCAACGCTGATACAGCCTGAATGCCGATTCATTGCCGGCGGTGACGGTCAACTGGATCAGCCTCAGGCCCTGATGGGCCTGTGCTTCAGCCAACGCGGCCTGAACCAGTTGATAGCCGAGCCCGCGCTGCCGAACGTCACCCGAAACGTACATGCCGAACAACGTCGCCTTGTGCCGGGCCTTTTCCCGAGACTCGAAGGCCAGGCCGACGATGCCCGCCAACTCACCCTTCTCGAACGCCCCGAACACTACGTCCAGCTTGCTGGTCAGGCGCGATTCCCACCAACTCAGCGGCATCACGGCGCGCTCGCGCACGCTGGACGTGAACGCCTGGGGATGCGAGTCATAGGCTTCAAGCATCAATGCCCGGTAATCCAGGGCATGGCTGGCATCAAGCCGTTGAATCCACATCTTCAGGCCACGCGCCGCTGCTCAAGCATCAAGCGCACTGCCAGCCCGGACAGCACGAAACCCATGAAATAACGCTGCATCGCCAACCAATTCGGGTTGTTGACGAACCAGGAGGCGATGCCCGCGGCAAACAGCGCAATCAGCAGGTTGACGCTGAAGCTCACGCTGATCTGGGTCAGGCCGAGGATGATGCTCTGGGTAAACACCGAACCGTGCTCAGGGGTAATGAACTGCGGAAACACCGACAGGTAAAACACCGCGATCTTCGGGTTCAGCGCGCTGGTGAGAAAGCCCATGGTGATCAACTTGCGGGACGAGTCCGCCGGCAACTGCTGCGCCTCGAACGGCGAACGCGCTCCGGGCTTGACCGCCTGCCACGCCAGCCACAGCAAGTACAGCGCGCCGGCCCATTTCAATGCTTCGTAGGCCATCGGCACTGCCACGAACACCGCGGTCAAACCCGCGGCGGCCGCGAACAGGTGCACTAAAAATCCCGCGACCACGCCGAGCAACGAAGTCACTCCGGCCTTGCGCCCCTGACAGATTGAACGAGAGATCAGGTAGATCATGTTGGGCCCGGGCGTGAGCACCATCAGCAACGCCGCGGCGGCGAAAATCAGCAAATCTTGAAGCGGGATCATGGGCATCCTCCGTCCTTGGACGATCAGGCAGTTTCGATCAGTGAGGCTCGATAAAACGGCAAGATCAGGTCCCGTGTCAATGGCGCCAGCGTGACATCGCCGTCGGTGGCCGGATCAATCCAGCGCACCTCTTCGATCTCCGCCGCTGGGGAAACGCACGAATCGATGGTCAGTTGAAAGAGTTCGGCCTGTACGACATAACCCGGCTCATTGGCGGCCGGTGCCGAGAATTGCCCCAGGTAGGCGGCATGCGCCGGATCGATAACCAGCCCCAATTCCTCTTCCAGCTCACGAGCGAGGGCATGGACCGGCTGTTCATGGGCCTCGATCTTGCCCCCTGGCTGCATGAACGCCTGGGTACCGCGCTTGCGAACCAGCAGGGTGCGACCGTCAGGGCCGATCAGCAGGGCAGCGGCAATGCGGATGAGGCGAGGCGAAGCGGCGGATGAAAGCGTCATGGATCAGGATTGACCTTGGGTAAAGCAGCAAGGATCACATGCGTGCCGGTTCTTCGTCACGCCGAAAAAACCTCCGCAGCCCTCCCTGTAGGAGCGAGGCTTGCCCGCGAAGAACGATGACGCGTAATACCTGAAAAACCGCGCTGCATTCTTCGCGGGCAAGCCTCGCTCCTACAGGTTATGCGTCTTTACTTACGGCCTGAAGGCTTAACTCGTCTCGAGAAGCGCGCCCCCCACTTCCTCCGGCACTTTCACGAAAATGCTGTACTTGGCACCTTCCATCGCCTCGAAAGCGATCAACTTCTCCACCAGCGGCCCATTCAACACCTTGCCGGCATTGAGCAGCAGCATGCCGTTGTCGGCATTGAGATTGCGCGCCAGGATCATGCCCGCCACCAGATCCCGGGTAGTCAGCACCTTGACCGTTGGATCGGCCAGCGTCACGTCGCTCAGATAAGTGGCGCAGACCTGAATGAAATCCTCCACCAGTTCCGGGTCGTAGAGGCGACCGGCGTATTGGCGGATATACACCAGGGCTTCATCGCTGTTCATCTGCCGTTCGAGGATCAGCCCGCGCTGTAACTCGATGAAATCCACCGCCAGTTTCAGCAACCGCGAACCGAACGGAATCGCTTCGCCCTTGAGCCGATCAGGAAAACCGCTGCCGTCCCAACGCTCCTGGTGATGCAGGATCAGCCGGGCGGCATCCTTCATCGGATCGAGCGTCATCAGCAGCGACTCACTCTGCTTCGGATAACCTCGATAGCGCTCGCGGTCATTGTGATGCAGCAGGTCCGAGGGCGTGCTCATCATGCTGTCGGTCCAGCTCAACTTACCGATGTTGTAGAGCGCCGCTGCCATGGTCAGGTCACGACTGCTGCCTTCGTCCAGGCCATGGAGTTTGCAGTGCACCCGCACCAGTTCGATGATCTGCCGGTTGGTCTGTTTGGCGGGCGGCAGGCGCAGGTTGGCCAGCAACGAAAACACTTCGGTGCCGGTGACATAGCTGTGTTTGAGCTCTTCGTAGGCCAGATCCAGCATGTCGGCGGTCTGTTGCAGCTCACTGGTGCGGGCCGCGACGTGTTTTTCCAGGGTGGCGTTGAGCTGCTTCAGTTTCTCGTTCTGATCCCACGTCTCCTGCACCAGACGCAAGCGCTCACGCTCGGAATGCTGATAGGCAAGTGATTGTCGCAAGGTCAGCAGCATTTCCTCATCGTGCCAGGGTTTGCTGATGTAACGATGAATCTGCCCTTCATTGATGGCTTTGATAATGACCGTCGGATCGGCATAACCGGTCAGCATGATCCGCAGGGTGTCGGGGTAACGCTGATGGATGTGGGCCAGCAGCGTCGAGCCATCCATATTGGGCATGCGCGCGTCACTCATCACCAGATCGATCGGCTGCCGCGCCATGATCTCCAGCGCCTGGGCACCGCTGGTGGCCAAAAGCACCTCGTAGGGTTGGCCGCGCAGCAGGCGGCGCAGGCTGTTGAGAATCGACTCCTCATCGTCGACCAGCAGTAACTTGGGTTGATAGGTCTCAGTCGTGGGGAGTTGCTCTTCCATGGCATTACCTCAAGAAAACGTGTCTCTTTATGTCGCGCGCGGGGCAAACGTCCTGGCGTCCCGAGCCTGACCTACAGGCTAGATGATTTTCAGCCCGACCCCGGAAATGATTCGTTTCAGTCAACCGGGCGCATTTCTGGCCGGGCGACTATGCTCAGATCACTCGGATCCAAACGATACCCGCTTCATTCTGCGATCAGGGAAGGGATACCCTCTATGAACTCATTGCACCAACCTGCTGTCGGCACAGGCGCATGTCAGTGAATACGCTGCTTGCGCGTATTAATCGTCGGATTCTCATTGTCGATGACACGGCGTCGATCCATGAGGATTTTGCCAAGATTCTCAGCCCGCCATCGATCGAAGACGACAGCCTGATCAGCGCCGAAAACGCCCTGTTCGGTACCCCTGTGTCGGTATCGTTGCAAAGTTTCGTCATCGATTCCGCGTTTCAGGGCCGCGAAGCGCTGGACAAGGTCGAGAGCGCACTGGCGAATGACTCGCCCTACGCGATGGCCTTCATCGACATGCGCATGCCGCCGGGCTGGGACGGCCTGGAAACCATCGAACGCTTGTGGCAAGTCGATCCCAAGTTGCAAGTGGCGCTCTGCACCGCGTATTCCGACTATTCCTGGGAAGACATCGCCGAGCGCCTGGAACTGGGCGATCGCCTGCTTATCCTGAAAAAGCCCTTCGATGCCATCGAAATTCGCCAGATGGCCAGCGCATTGACCGCCAAGTGGCAAATGACCGAAGACGCGGCGCTGAAGATGTCCTTGCTGGAGCACGCGGTCGAAGAGCGCACCCGGGAGCTGTCCGACGCCAACATCATCGTGCAGAACAGCCCGACCATTCTGTATCGGCTGCGGGGCGAACCGTCGTTTCCGTTGATGTACATCTCCCACAACATCACCAAATACGGCCACATCGCGGCGGCCCTGGTGGCGTCGGCCAATTGGGCCCAGGAGCTGATCCATCCTGACGATCAAACAAAAGTCGATACGGCGATGGCCAGGGTACTGGACCGCCATGCGTCAGGTGCTTCCATCGAGTTTCGGATGCGCACCGGCGACGGTGACTGGCGCTGGGTCGAAAACCGCTATATCCCGGTGCGCGACGATGAGGGCCGCTTGCTGGAAGTCGAAGGCATCATCATCGATGTCACCGAACGCAAACTGGCCGAGGAAAAAATCGCCCTGTTGGCCCGCACCGACGGGCTGACCGGGCTGGCCAACCGCGCGACGCTGATCGAGCGGCTGCACCAGGCGTTCGCCGCCGCCCGGCGCGGGGCCACACCGTTCGCCATGTTCTATCTGGATCTGGATCACTTCAAACGCATCAACGACACCCTGGGCCACCCGGTAGGCGACCTGTTGCTGCAGGAGGTTGCCAGGCGCATCAAAAATTGCGTGCGCGAAAACGACGTGGTTGCCCGCCTGGGTGGCGACGAGTTCGCGATCCTGCAACTGGACGTCGGCGACCCGACCCAATCAGCAGCCCTGGCCGCCAAGGTCCGCGATGCACTGGTGCCGCCCTATTCCCTGGCCGGCAATGACGTGCGGGTCTCGGTCAGCATCGGCATCAGCAGCTACGCCCCGGCCAGTCTCAGCGCCGACAGCCTGTTGACCCAGGCCGACATGGCGCTGTATCGCTCCAAGGAAAAAGGCCGCAACCAGTACCACTTCCACTCCGAGGAGATCAATCAGGAAGTGGTCGAGCGCATGACCATCGCCAACGACCTGAAAAAGGCCATCGAACACGACGAGCTCGAACTGCGTTACTGGCCGGAAGTAGACCTGAGCAGTGGCAAGATCCTCGGCATGGAAGCGCAGGTCAGCTGGAACCACCCCATACGCGGTTTACTGGAAGCCCCGGCGTTTTTGCCCGCGGCGGAAAAGACCGGCATCATCATCGCCCTCGGTCACTGGGTGCTGGAGCGCGCCTGTCGGCAAATGCGCCAGTGGCGAGACGAAGGCATGGCGCCACCGGTGGTGGCGATAAAACTGTCCCTGGCCCAGCTCAAGAGTGGCCCCGAGCTGATCTATGACGTGTTGCGCACCACCGCGCGCTGGGAACTGTGCCCGTGGGACCTGCGTTTCGACGTCACCGAAGCGACCCTGGCCCAGACCAAGTGGACGCACAACGATATCCTGCCGCGCCTGCATGAACTGGGGGTGAAGATCGCCATCGATGACTTCGGCACCGAATACTCTTCGTTCGACTACCTCAAGACTTACCAGGTCAATCACCTGAAACTCGCTCAGGCGTTCATCGACACCGCCGCCCACGACGCGGCCAGTGCCACCACCCTGCGGGCAATCATCAATTTCGCCCGCGATGTCGGGATCGGCATCATCGCCGAAGGCGTCGAAACCCAGGAGCAACGCCGCTCGCTGATAGCCACCGGCTCACCGATGAACGCCCAGGGTCACTACTTCAGCCAAGCGGTCAGCAGCCAGCAGGCCGCCGAGCTGCTGAAAGCCGGGAGTATCGTGCATGCCAGCCTCGGAACCGCAGCGATGCGCGACGACCCGAGGCGTGCTGCGGAGGACAAGGAATGAAGACTCCGTCCGTCCAGGCCAACCGGCGCATTCTGATCATCGACGACACGCCCTCGATCCATCAGGACTTTCGCAAGATTCTCGGTGCCGATACCAACGATGAAAAAACCCTCGCCGGTACTGAAGCAGCGCTGTTCGGCAGCCAGCAGTCGGCACGGCTGATATTCCAGCTCGACTCCGCCTATCAGGGCGAGGAAGCGCTCGAACTGGTCAAGCGTGCCCAGGCACAAGGTCGCCCTTACGCCATGGCGTTCACCGACATGCGCATGCCCCCGGGCTGGGACGGACTGGAAACCATCGAACAGCTCTGGAAGGCTGACCCTCACCTGCAAATCGCGCTGTGCACGGCCTTCTCCGATTACACCTGGGAAGCCATGGCCGAACGACTGGAGTTCGGCGATCAGTTGCTGGTGCTGAAAAAACCTTTCGACAGCCTGGAAATCCGCCAGATGGCCAGCGCCCTGACCTGGAAGTGGCAGATGGCGCAGGACGCGGCCATGAAAGTACTGACCCTGGAGCAAACCATCGAGGCCCGGGTCCACGAACTGCTCAAGGTATCGCACTTGTTGCAGTACGACGTATTGACCGAATTGCCCAACAGCACCTTGCTGGGCGACCGGCTGAACCAGTCACTGGCCCTGTCACGACGCCATGACAAACAACTGGCCGTGATGTTTCTGGGGCTCGATCGTTTCAAGCGTATCAACAATGCCTTGGGTCACCCGACCGGTGACGAGATGCTCAAACGTGTCGGGCAAAACCTGGTGGCCTGCGTACGCGCGTCCGATTCGGTGTTTCGCTACGGCTCCGATGAATTTGTGGTGATCCTGGCTGACATCCACCACCCTCAACAGACCAAGGGCATCGCCGAAAAGCTCTTGAACGCCATACGCGCGCCTCAACACATCGCCGGCCACGACCTGAGCGTGACGGCCAGCCTGGGCATCAGCATCTACCCCGAGGACGGTTTCGATGCCATTGCACTGATCAAAAAAGCCGAAACCGCGATGCGTAACGTCAAGGAAAGCGGCCCGAACGATTTCAGTTTCTTCATCGATGAGATGAACCAGCGCGCCCGGGAACAGCAGAGTATCGAGTCGGGTATTCGCCTGGCGCTGGAGCGCAACGAATTTGTCCTGCACTACCAACCCAAACTCGACCTGGGCAGCGGCAAGGTGGTCGGCGCCGAAGCATTGATCCGCTGGCAAAAGCCGGGGCAAGGCTGGGTTTACCCGACAGATTTCATCGGTGTGGCCGAGGACAGCGGCTTGATCGTACCGTTGAGCAAATGGGTGCTCGCCCAGGCCTGTCAACAAGCCTGCGCCTGGCAGGCGAAAGGTCTGCCGAAACTCTGCATGTCGGTGAACGTGTCGGCCATCGATTTCCGTCAGCGGGACTTTGTCAAAGGGATCGAACAGATACTCAAGCAAACCGGTATGGACCCCACCTTGCTGGAGCTGGAAATTACCGAAGGCGTATTGATGCAGAACGTCGATGCCACGATGCTCGCGCTGAATCGGCTCAAGGCATTGGGCGTACGGCTGGCTATCGATGACTTCGGCACCGGCTATTCGAGCCTGAGTTACCTGCAACGGTTTCCCATCGATGTGTTGAAAATCGACCAGTCATTCATTCGTGGCCTGAGTCGTGACAGCAATGACGCGGCCCTGGTCAGCGCCATCATCAGCTTGGGCAAGAGCCTCAAACTGACCGTCATTGCCGAAGGGGTGGAAACCCTCGAACAATTGAGTTTTCTCAGGGCCCTCCAGTGCGAAGAAGGCCAGGGTTACTACTTCAGCAAAGCCGTGGAGCCGGACGCCTTCGTGCAATACCTGACGTCTGTGCAGTCCGCACCATCCAGCACCAAATGAATGATGTGCAACGACACCCAGGCCCCCTGCGCCAAGGAATCACAAGATGTCGAGCCCCTTCTACTACCTGCTTCTTGCGCCTCTACTCGGATGTTGTCTGATCGCCAGCGGCGCACCGCTGGACGAACCACTCAAGCCCTTGCCCGCGGTGCCCCAGCAGAATCCCTTGCAAGTCGAACTCGGTCGCCGGTTGTTCAACGAGCCACGTCTGTCGGTCAACAACAGCCTGTCCTGCGCCAGTTGCCATCGTCTGGAAATCGGAGGCGCAGACGACAAAGCATTGTCTATCGGCTTCAAAGGCGATCCCCTGACGATCAACACCCCCAGCGTCTTCAACTCAAGCCTGAATTTCCGGCAATTCTGGAACGGCCGCGCCGACACTCTGGAAACACAGGCCCACGAGGTGGTGCAGAGTCCCAGCGAAATGGGCAGTCATTGGGAGCATGTCGTTCAGACACTGACCGCCGACCCGGCTTACAAAAGTGCTTTCGCCAAGGCCTACCCGGACGGCGTGACCATGAACAATGTGCAAAATGCCCTGGCCACCTATGAGCGCACGCTGATCAGCGCAAACTCACGTTTCGATCAATACCTGCTGGGCAATACCGAGATTCTGACGATCGAGGAGAAGTACGGCTACCAACGCTTCAAGGACTACGGCTGCATCGCCTGCCATCAGGGGGTCAATATCGGCGGCAACATGTTCCAGAAATTCGGGGTCATGGGCGATTACTTCCAGATTCGGGGCAACCCCACCGAAGCCGATCTGGGCCGCTATCTGGTCACCAAAGATGAAGAAGACCGCAACGTGTTCAAGGTTCCGAGCCTGCGCAACGTCGCCGTGACCGCGCCGTATTTTCACGACGGCTCGGCCAAGACCCTAGAAGACGCGGTAGACGTGATGTTCAAGTTCCAGCTCGGTCGCGTTCCCTCTGACAAGGACAAGACCTTGATCATCAAATTCCTCAAGACCCTGACCGGTGAGTGGGGAGGCAAATCTTTATGAAAACGTACCACCGTCGCAACCTCTTGTTACTCAGTGGCGTGGCCGTGTTGCTGGCCTCGACACTGCTGTTTCTGTACCTCAAATCAAGCTCCGACCAGACCTCGACGTACGCCGAGTCCCGGGACCTGATTGGCCGGATCAAACAGTTCAACGCGCAGTGGGAAACCGAGATTCTCAAGGCCCGGATTGCCATCAGCCACAATTACGATCCGCTGGTGGCACCGCTGACCGAGATAACGCACCTGTGGGAGCGGTTCGAGACCATGGAGTCCAATCATGGTCGCAATGACTCGCCGGCCTGGCGTGCCAGCCATGATGCTTATCACGCAGCCATTCAAGAAAAAACCCGGCTGGTGGAGCAGTTCAAATCCCATAACGCGGTGCTGCGTAACTCACTGGCGTTTTTGCCCACCGCCGAAGACGACATCCAGGAACCGCTTACCCAACTGGTCGACGAAGACAAACTGCAACTACAGAACATCGCCACCGACACCTATGACTTGCTGCTCAGCAGCCTGGAGTTCGCCCAGGTCACCTCCGACGATAAAGCGGCCGATATCCTGGTCGGGCTGAACAAACTGCGGGTGAACAAGGAACGATTACCGGAGCAGTTTCATAGCCCGATCGATGTCTTGAGCAATCACATCGCGCTGATCCTGCGAGAACAACCCGTGGTCAATCGGCTGCTGGAAAACATCGAAGCCGTTCCCGTGGCCGCACGGCTGGACGACATTACTGCGCTGCTGAACAAGGACCAGCAGCAAACCGATGCAGCCAACCGGCGCTACCACTTCTACATGCTGGTGTTTTCGACGCTGCTGGTATTGGTGCTGGTGTACTTGGCAATCCGCTTGATGCGCAGCTTCGGGGAGACCAACCGGGTCAACAAGGAACTGCAAACCGCCAACGACGTCCTCGAACAACGGGTCGAGGAGCGCACCCGCGAACTCAAGGATACCCAAAGCGAACTGCTCGACACCGCGCGCCAGGCCGGCATGGCTGAAATCGCCACCAATGTGCTGCACAACGTCGGCAACGTGCTCAACAGCGTGAACATCTCGGCCGACCTGGTGACCCGCAAGCTGCGTAACAGCAAGGCCCAGGGATTGGGCAAGGCGATGCAGCTGATCAACGCGCATCAAGACGACCTGGGCGCCTTCCTGACCCAGGACGAGAAAGGAAAACTGCTACCCGGTTATCTGAACCAACTGGTGGATGCCATTGCCCTTGAACAACAAGGCATGACCGACGAACTCGCGCAACTGAGCAAAAGCGTCGACCACATCAAGGACATCGTCGCCACCCAGCAGTCCTACGCGGGTGCCAACAGCCTGATGGAACCGTTGCACGTCAGCGAACTGCTGGAGGACGCCCTGCGGATGAACGCCGGCGCCCTGACCCGGCATCACGTCACGGTGGTCAAGGAGTACGGTGACGTACCGCAAATCATGGGCGACAAACACCGATTGTTGCTGATCCTGATCAACCTGATCAGCAACGCCAAATACGCCATGACTGACCTCAGCAATCGCCCGCGGCAAATGACCCTTGGGGTGAAAGTCGTCGAAGACACGATTCTGCAAATCAGCGTCAAGGATGACGGCGAAGGCATCGAGCCGGAGAACATGACACGGATCTTTGCCCACGGTTTTACCACCCGCAAGGAAGGTCACGGCTTCGGCTTGCATAGCTGTGCCCTGGCCGCGATCGAGATGAACGGCCATCTCACCGCCCACAGCGACGGACCGGGCAAAGGCGCACTGTTCACTTTGCAGATCCCGTTGAAAACCGTCATGGAGGAAGCATGAGCGATCTTTCGAACCGACGCATTCTGCTGATTGACGACACGCCGTCCATCCATGAAGACTTTCGCAAGATCCTCACCCCAACGTCGGCACTGCATGTAGAACTGGACGAAATGGAGGCCGCGCTGTTCGGCAGCGAAGTGAAATCCACCAACCTGCTGTTCGAGCTGGACTCAGCCTATGGCGGTCAGGAGGGGCTGGGCAAACTCATTCAGGCCTTACAGGAAAACCGTCCCTACGCCTTGGCCTTCGTCGACATGCGCATGCCTGAAGGCTGGGACGGCGCGCAGACCATCGAACATCTGTGGCAGGAAGACCCGCTGTTGCAAGTTGTAGTGTGTACTGCCTATTCCGACTATTCCTGGGATGAACTGCTGGAACGCTTGCACGCTCACGACCGCCTGCTGATTCTGAAAAAGCCGTTCGACAACATTGAAGTCCAGCAGATGGCCAACACCCTGCTCACCAAATGGGAAATGACCGAACGGGCGTCTATTCAGATGGGCCATCTGGAGCATCTGGTGGATCAGCGCACGGACCAGTTCAAGCAGGCCAGCGAGGCGTTGCAGCGGGAAATCGACGAGCGCAAACAGCTTGAATCCCAATTGGTGCAGTCGGAAAAACTCGCCTCGCTGGGGCAACTGGCTGCGGGCGTCGCCCATGAAATCAATAACCCCATCGGCTTCATTTCCTCCAACCTCGGCGCCCTCGATGGCTACTTCAAGCAACTGCAGGAAATGCTTGATGCCTATCGGGAGGCAGAAAACGCCATTGGCTCAAGCGAGGTCATCGACCGTCTCGGTCAATTACGTGAACGGGTGGAGCTGGACTTTCTGCGTGAAGACATTCCGCTGTTGATCAAGGAATCCAAGGATGGCATCGGCCGGGTCGGGCGAATCGTCAAAGATCTGAAGGACTTCTCACGCGTGGACTCCAATCAGGAATGGCAGTGGGCCAATCTGCAACAGGGCATCGAGTCGACCCTGAACATCGTCGCCAATGAACTCAAGTACAAGGCCGACGTGGTGAAGGAGTTTCAAAAGCTGCCCGACATTGAATGCCTGCCGTCGCAAATCAATCAGGTGATCATGAACCTGATCGTCAACGCGTCTCAGGCAATGGGGCCGGAACGGGGCACCATCACGCTACGCACCGGGCTTGAAGGTGAAACGGTGTCGATCGAGGTCGCGGACACGGGCATAGGTATCGAGCCGGACAACCTGCAGAAAATATTCGACCCGTTCTACACCACCAAACCGGTGGGCCAGGGGACAGGGCTCGGGTTGTCTCTGTCCTATGGCATCGTGAAAAAACACCAGGGCGATATCTCGGTACGCAGCGAGGTCGGGGTGGGCAGCACCTTTCGGGTCGAGTTGCCGGTGCGCCAATCCTGGCCAGCATAAGCACGCTCCTACCCGGTTGCTCCAATATAGCCATCGCCCGTAAGCTGGAAATCTCTGTTGCCCACAGGAGATCTCTGTGGCGAGGGAGCTTGCTCCCGCTGGATCGCGAAGCGATCCCAAAACAGGCAATGCGTTCAGTCAGACAAATCCCGTCAGCAGGTTTTGCGACTGCTGTGCAGCCGAGCGGGAGCAAGCTCCCTCGCCACAAAAGCCTGTATGCCAATGCCCTGCCATTACCGAGTCCGAACCCAAGGAAACCGTATGAGCCTGTCCCTCCTGAGCCGCTACGCCTTCTTTGCCGTCTGTGTGATATTCACCCTCGCCAGCCTGCCCTTTCTGCAACACGACTGGCTCTGGCCGATCACCGCCGTCACCGGCGTCCTCAGCCTCATAGGGCTGTTCGACCTGCTGCAAAGCCCACACGCGGTGCGCCGCAACTATCCAATCCTGGGCAATATTCGTTATCTGGTGGAGGGCATCCGCCCGGAAATCCGCCAGTACCTGCTCGAATCCGACAGCGATGCCCTGCCCTTCTCCCGTGCCCAACGATCGCTAGTCTATTCGCGGGCCAAGAACGAGAGCGCCGACAAACCCTTCGGTACGTTGATCGACGTGTATCAGTCGGGCTTCGAATTCATCGGCCACTCGATGCGCCCGGCGCCATTGAGCGACCCGAGCAGTTTCCGGGTGACAGTCGGCGGCCCGCAATGCACCCAGCCGTACTCGGCGTCGGTGTTCAACATCTCGGCCATGAGCTTCGGCTCCCTCAGCGCCAACGCCATTCGCGCGTTGAACCAAGGCGCCAAACTCGGCAACTTCGCCCATGACACCGGCGAGGGCAGTATCAGCGCCTATCACCGGGAAAACGGCGGCGACCTGACCTGGGAACTGGGCAGCGGCTACTTCGGCTG